>JALSTI010000261.1 GCA_026983795.1 Melioribacteraceae bacterium | reverse complement strand
TAACTGTCTTTTACCGCAGTAACAGCAGATGTTTTAACGTTCCCGAATTGATTAATTGCAGCTTCTATTTCACCAAGCTCAATTCTGTAGCCTCTTATTTTAACTTGAAAATCAACTCTACCGGTAAATTCAATATTTCCTTTTCTTAAATATTTTGCTTTATCGCCGGTTTTGTAGAGACGGCTTCCCTCAACATTCCCGAACGGATCAGGTACAAATTTCTCTGCCGTTAAAGCTGGTCTATTTAAATATCCTCTACCAACGCCAAAACCGCTTATGTAAATTTCACCTTCTACTCCAATTGGTACAATATTCATTTGCCCGTCAAGCAAATAAACTTTAACGTTTCCAATAGGTTTCCCAATTGGTGCTGTAATAGAACAATCAAAATCCTCTACGTCAATAATATCCCAGACGGCGCCGACGGTGGTTTCCGTTGGACCATACCCGTTAAAGAAAATATGTTTTTTGCTCCAGCGCAAAGCTAAATCCCAAGGACAAGCATCGCCAACTGAAATGATTGTTTTCTTTCCATCAATTTTATTTTCGTCAATCAAGGAAAGTAAAGACGGAGGCAGCGTTGCATGAGTAATCTTATTTTCATTTATAAAATTGGTAATTGCTTCAACAGACATAGTAGTTTCACGTTTTGCAATAACCAACTCCGCTCCGGCTAAAAGTCCCATAAATATTTCACTGATAGCGGCATCGAAACTAAAAGATGCAAATTGCAATACTTTAGAATGTTCCGTTATACCAAAATCGCTTATAGCATTGTTTATAAAATTCACCAATGATGAATGTTGCAGCATTACACCTTTCGGCATTCCTGTTGAACCCGAAGTGTAGATTATATAAGCCATATTTTGCGGGAACAAACTAATATTTATATTTCTACCGTCTTCCTCTTTAATTAACTCATATTCTTTGTCAAGTAGCAATTCATCAATATATTCTTCTTTCAACATTAACGGCAAACCTGAATCCGTTATAAGAACAGTTATTTCCGAATCATTTATTATATATTTTAACCTGTCTTTCGGATAAGCCGGGTCCAAAGGAACAAACGTAGCCCCAATTTTTAAAACAGCTAGAATTGAATAAATCATTTCAAAAGATTTATCGAGACAAATTCCGATTTTTGATTCGCGTTTAATGCCTTTTTTAGCAAGATACCGGGCTAATTTATTTGCATTTTTATTTAACTCTTCATAAGTATAAGACTTCCCCTCAAATATTACAGCGGTTTTTTCCTTTTTCCGTCCGGCAACATCTTCAAACCATTCATGTATTAATTTCTTTGCCGGAATATCTTTCCCGGTCTTGTTCCAGTCGACAACAACTCTATTAAATTCCGCATCCGAAAGAAAATTAATATCATTCAGTTTGCTTGAACTTTTTGCTACAAACTGTTCAATTATTTTACCGAGATGCCGGAGAATTTGCCGGATCATTTCAACATCGAATAAATCGGCGTTATAAGCTAAATCGAAAGCGATAATTTTACCGGGTGCTGCAACCAGAGTAAGAGGATAATTAGTCTTTTCGAATGTTTTTATATTTGATATTTTAAGTTTTGTTTCTTTCTGCTTAATTGATTCTTCTACAGGATAG
>JALSTI010000260.1 GCA_026983795.1 Melioribacteraceae bacterium | reverse complement strand
ATAGACCAATAATTTACTTACTCTCTCTTCATCCAATATTCCGCTGAATTCTTTACTTAAATCGAACAAAGAACTTAATTGGTTAACCTTGGAATCTAACGTTCTGTTTAATTCTTTTAATTTTTTAAACGATAACGAATTGGCTATTGCCGTACTGCCGATATTAACTAATGTTTTCAGAAATTGTTTGTCTCCGGGCGTGTATTCTTTTCCAGTCAATTTTTTGCCCAAAAGCAAAACACCTAGCAGTTTTTCGGAAGTATATATTTTTTCATACAGAGTAAATTCAAACCGGGTAATAAAATTGTTAAAGGCTTTGTCGTTTTCAAAGGTTTGGATGTTCAATTCCGGAAAATTTTCCCGAACTTCGCGCGTAAGTCCCTTTCGTCCTTTTATTTCCAATTGATTTTTATCGTTGGCAATTAAAACCAAACCTTTTGTAGTTTGGAACTTTGCCAAGCATGTAAGTAACAGATTATTTAAAGCAAAATCTAAATCGAGACTGGAATTAATAAGATTAGCAAAGTCAACAATTGCCGAAAGATTTTTAAGCGCCGAGTTATTATCTTGCACTTGTTGCCCAATTCATTTAAGATATTTTACTAAAGTTACTTTATTAAATGTTTTATTACCGGTTGAATAATTAATTTCGTCCATCAATTTTCTCATCAGAAACATTCCCAAACCGCCGACCTTTTTCAATCTGTGATATTCTTGCAGGTTGGGTTCGGGAATTTCTTTGGCATTAAAAGGTTCGCCGTGATCAGTAATTATTACTTTAAATTTAGATTTATCAAAAACCGCTCTTATTTTAATATCACCGTCGTTTGAATAATGATATGCATGTTTAATAACGTTAGTACAAGCTTCATCAACGGCAAGAATAATTTTACCAATGGTTTCGTCATTAAAACCGCTGTCTTTGGCAGCTTTTTTAACAAAATCCCTTACAAGCGACAGATTAGCCGTAGAGCTTTTGATCTCAATTTTTCTATCTATTTTATATTTTGTTTTCAATCTTTGTTCTGTTCATTAAAATTTTTAATTGCTTCGGACTCATCTTCGTAAAATTCGTAAAGCATAGGAAATCCTAAAAGATCGAAGATGTTGTAAACGTCTTGCTTTAAATTAGAGAATTTAATATCGCCCTTATTTTCCCGCATTGTTTCCACATAAGCCATAAAAACGCCAAGTCCGGCGCTGCTTATGTAATTCAAATCCTTAAAGTTCACAACAACCTTGTACTTACGATCGTCGATGAGTTTATTAAATTCCCTTTCAAGCTCGGGCGCCGTATGAGCATCCAAATAACCTTTTAAGTCCAAAACATTTACCGAGCCGACCTCGTGTTTATTAACGTTAAATTCAGCCATTAATTTTCTCCAAATGACTTGTTATTAAAATTCCATTTAAGTATTACAAGAGTAATATCATCGTGTTGAATATTGTTTTTAGAAAATACGGTTATTTCATAAATAATTTTTTCGGATAATGTGTTAGCATCTTCCTTATTATATTTCGAAATTATTTTTTCCAACCTTTCGTAGCCGAAATCTTCAAACTTTTCATTTTGCGATTCGTTAACACCGTCTGTAAACAAAACTATAATATCGTCATTATTTAATTTAATTTCCATTTGAGTTAGGAAAGAAGAAAATTTATTTCCGGTATCAATTCCCAACCCAATTCCCTTGGGAATATATTTTTTAACTTCCCCGTTATGATAATGTAAAAGAGGAGAATGTCCGGCGCGCGAAAAAACAAATTTTCCGTTTAAAACATCTAAAATTCCGTAAGTTGCGGTAACAAATTTTTGTTTATCTAAAGTTTTACTTAAAATTTCATTTGCTCTAATAAAAAGTTCTTTCGGGTTATCAATAACTTTTGAGAGCGATTCAAAAATTCCTTTCACTTCAGCCATTATAAAAGCCGCTTCAATTCCCTTTCCCGAAACATCGGCAATAACAAAACCAAGTTTATTATTTCCCAATTCAAAAAAATCGTAATAATCTCCGCCCACGCGAAATGCAGGAATAAAACTGGCTGCTATATCCAGGTTATTGAACCGGGGAATTTTTTTGGGTAATATTTTGTGTTGAATTTGTCTGGCAAGATCAAGTTCTTTTTCAAGTTTTTCTTTTTCAATCGATTCCTTTACCAACTTTGCATTTTCATAAGCAACCGCCGCATAACCTGCAAATGCGGCAATTGAATTTTCATCGTCCAAATCAAAGTTATACTCATTTTTGCGCGCAGCAAACAGATAACCGATAACTTTACCGTGAATATTTAACGGCGCTGCTAAAATCGAATTGAATTTATCTTTTATTTTTATACCGGAATTTTCCAATTCATCGTTTTGATACGTAACTATACCTGCTTCCGAAGTTTTTATTTTACGTAAATATTCAGTGTATTCTTGCGCTTCAACAAAACCTATATTATTAACGGAATTCACATGCAATTCTTCATTTTCAAAAGTGGATAACCAAGCCGCTTCGCATTCGCAAACTTTTCCGGTCATTTTTGTAACTGTTTCTCCCAGCTCTTTCAGATCTGTTATCCTATTTAATAATTTATTTAAATCCATTAAAGACGAAAGCTCTTGCGTTTTCCTGTCGATTGCCCCCGCTGTAGGTATGTGAAACAATGTAGTAAAAAGAACAACACTAAAATATATAATTCCGTATATCATCAATAAACTTAAAAACTTTGTAAAGCCGGGTGAAAAGTTATAAAGAGGGAACGATTCGTTAAGCCAGGTTACTCCCGTATTCGTTCCAAATAAAACAATAAGAATTATGGACAAAGCCAATAATTTAATTTTTTCACTTTTAGATAAAAATGCAATCCACGCCACTCTGAATGAATTCATTACAATTAAACTGATAGTAATTGCCTCGAAAGCGTCTATTAAAAATTGAGCGGAAAAACCCAAATAAGTTATTGACCTTGTTAAAGACGTGACAATCATCATAATAATCATCAAATTAAAGTATAACTTCGGTTCTTTTTTTTGTTTTAAATAAAAAAGAGTTTCAATTACTTCAAAAATGTAAGCGGCGCTTACAATTACTATAAACGCTAAAAATCCGTTGAATATGGATTCGAGGAAATTTATATTCTCCGGTTTAACAAAAGAATAATCAAATAATTTATATGCAAGCTTAAGTATAAAAAGAATAACCGTATTAAGAATTGCCACATTAAGTAAAATAGTTAAAGTTGCATTAATTCTATTTTTAATTAGCACAATCAGGTAATTGGACCATAAAATAAAGGTAACCAGAACCAGAAGTTCGCCGGCCAGCATAACGAAAATATTAAGACTTGCGGGAAAAACAATTTTATAACCGAAAAGAATAATTGCCGCAAATACCGAAATTTTCAGCTTCTGCGTATCATCAAGTTTTTTTAATAATTTAAAAGTCGAATTCATAAAAGCGTTTAGAGTTCTTTTCTATATGGTTCTAAAATAATTTTCAAATTTTCCCGCGCTCTGAATATTCTCGATTTAATTGTACCAACCTCGCAATTTAATTTACCGGCAATTTCCTTGTAACTTAATCCGTCAATATCCCTATAAATTAACGGGATCCTCAGTTTTTCAGGCAATTTGTCAATTGCATTTCTTACTAATTTCGGCAAATCGGTATTCTCTGCTTTAAAAGTAGTACTTAAATGATGTTCGTGATCGGAAATGGGAGCGAAAATACTTCTGACTTTTTTCTTTCTCAAATAATCACGACATTTATTAATAGTAACTCTATAAAGCCAAGTTGTAAATTTAGACTGAAACCGGAATTCTTTTAAATTATGAAACGCACTAATAAAAACATCTTGAGAAATATCATCTATGTAATCAACATCACCCAAAGTTAAATAAATCAAATTTCTCACCTTATCTTTGTGCTTTGCAACTAAAGCGGTAAACGCCGATTCGTCGCCGGTCATAAATTTTTCAATCAGCTTAAAATCTTCGTCCCGGTTTAATCTGTTGTCCGGTTTATTGTTTTCACTCAAAATTTAGACGGTAATTAATGATTGATGTTCCCTAAATTAATATTTTAAATTATTTCAAAACGAAAAAAGAAAAAATGAAAATTTATACTTTCATTTTTCCTCACAAATGTATAACTTAAATAAGAATTTAATTTTGTATAATTTATGAAATCCTATACATAAATTATACATTTCTTTCAAAAGTTCTGTCTCTAAATTTAATAAATTGTACGAGGTATTTATGAAGATTAAAACACATGAGCATTACAATGCGGTTGTTATTGAACTTAAAGGCAATGTTATGGGCGGACCGGAAGCCCAAGAATTTAGTGATTTGTTGCATAAATTGCTGGAAGAAGGAAAGAAAAATGTAGTTGTTGATTTATCGAGTGTGAAATTTATGAACAGTTCGGGTCTTGGTATGCTAATAAGCGGATTTACAACAATGAAAAACGGCGGCGGATCGTTAAAACTAGCCAGAGCTACGGAAAAAATTAACAGCCTTTTAGTAATTACCAAACTGATAACCATTTTCGAAAATTTCGATTCGGTTGATGAAGCGGTAAAAAGCTTTTCTTGAATTTACATTAATAGTTTTTGTTTTTTAACTCCGGATTTTGCTATTCGGAGTTTTTTATTGCAATTATTTATAATAAATCACAAAATTCTATTAATTATAATTTTAATTTTGGGAGTTAAAATGAGTGTTACTGTTGTTGTTGGCAGTCAATGGGGCGACGAAGGAAAAGGAAAAATTGTAGATATTTTAGGTGAAAGGTTCGATATTGTTGCCAGATATCAAGGCGGCGCCAACGCAGGTCATACTATTGAAGTGGGCGATAAAAAATTTATATTTCATTTAATACCTGCCGGAATTCTACGCGAAGATATTACATGCGTAATCGGAAACGGCGTGGTAATAGATCCGAATGCACTGCTCGAAGAAATTAATCTTATTGAATCTAACGGTATTAATATTTCAAATCGATTATTTATTAGTCACAACGCTCATTTGATAATGCCTTATCATAAATTGCTTGATAATATTAGAGAAAGCGGTAAAAACAAAATCGGAACAACCGGAAGAGGTATTGGTCCTTGCTATAACGATAAATATGCGCGTAAGGGAATTAGGATTGCAGATTTATTGGATAAAAAAATTCTTGAAGAAAAAATAAGAACCAATCTAAAAGAAAAAAATAACATTCTTAAAAAAGTTTATAATGTAGAAGAACTAAACGTTGAAGAAATAATCGATGAGTATTTAGCATTCGACGCCAAGATAGACAAATATATTACCGATACGGCTTCGTACTTAAATAACGCTATTAATGAAAACAAGTCGATCTTGCTAGAAGGCGCCCAAGGAACTTTATTGGATGTGGATCACGGAACTTATCCTTACGTTACATCATCAAATCCAACAGCAGGAGGCGCTTCCACCGGCACCGGAATTCCACCGACAAAAATAGATTCCGTTGTTGGAATTGTTAAAGCTTACACTACCAGAGTCGGTTTAGGTCCGTTTCCTACCGAAATGTTGGATGAAGAAGGCGAGGAGCTTAGAAAATGGGGAGCCGAATTCGGCGCAACTACCGGTCGACCCAGAAGATGCGGCTGGTATGATGCGTTTTTGGTAAACTATTCGCGTATGATTAACGGTATTGAACGCGCCGCTATTACTAAATTGGATGTGTTAAGCAATTTTGATAAAATTAAAGTTTGTACCGGTTATAAATTAGACGGGAAAGCACTTAAACACTTCCCTACCGATAAAAGCAAACTTGAACGCGTTGAACCGGTTTATGAAATTTTACCGGGATGGAAAACCGATATTACTAATATTAAAAATTTTAATGAACTACCCGCAAACGCTAAAAATTATCTTTCGTTTATCTCAGAGAAAAGCGGTTTTGAAATTAGTTTGATTTCCGTCGGTCCTAAAAGATCCCAAACAATTGAACTTTAAAATTAATTATTTTAATAAGTTGTTTCTGCATGTTAAAATAAATGCTAAACTTTTCTTAATACTCTTTCCGGAAAAACATTAAATTTATGAATAATTTTATATTATTAAATTAATCCGTTAATGAGAAATTCTTTATCCACAAATATTAAACTTCTTCTATTAGCTATTGCCTTAATTATAACGGCGGGAACTTTTATTTATACGCAAAGTCTTGTTAAAGACCTTCAAAAAAGAGAGACGCAAATAGTTCAATTATACGCTAAAAGCCTAGAGTTTATTGCAAAATCACAGTCGGAAAGCGGTCAAGACTTTACTTTTGTATTTGAAAATATTATTAAGAGAATAGATTTCCCTTTGATTCTAACCGATTCCTCAGGAAATGCGAATGTTTATCAGAGGGGAATTGGATTAAAAAATATTGAAATAGATACCACTCTGCCGCAGAAAGAGTTACAAAAATTATTGCAAAAAAAAGTAGAGGAATTAGCACAAATCCATCCTCCCATTAGTGTTACGCTTGGAGATACACTTGTAATTAATAAAATTTATTACGGCAACTCGGCTTTAATACAAAAATTAAAATACTATCCGTATCTTCAAATTTTATTTGCCGTTTTGTTTATTGTAATAGCTTACGTAAGTTTTAGTTACGTAAAAAGAACCGAACAAAGCAATATTTGGGTTGGAATGTCTAAAGAAACCGCTCATCAACTCGGCACGCCTATTTCCAGCTTAATGGGTTGGGTGGAAATTTTAAAAATGAATTATAACGATCCCGTGAAAGTTATTGATGTTGCAGAAGAAATGGGCAGCGATTTGGAAAGATTAAATAAAATTACCAAACGGTTCTCTAAAATCGGCTCTAAACCGGAATTAAAAGAAAAAAATATTTACGATCTTGTTGAAAACGGAGTTAAATATTACCAACGCCGGATTCCACAAAAAGGTATGAATGTAGAAATTTCAATAAAAGGAGATAAAAATTGTAAAGCAATGGTTAACCCCGAGCTGTTTGAATGGGTAATAGAAAATTTAATTAAAAACGCTTTGGATGCCATTGGAAATAAAAACGGAAAAATAGAATTTAAATTAGTCGATTCCGAAACTCAAATTAAAATTGAAATTAAAGACAACGGAAAAGGAATTGACCCTAAAAGGAAAAAGGATATTTTTAAACCGGGATACAGTACAAAAAAAAGAGGTTGGGGATTAGGTTTGAGTCTTTCTAAAAGAATAATTGAAAACTATCATCAAGGTAAAATTTACGTTAAAAACTCCGCACCTAATGTAGGAACAACTTTCGAAATAATTTTGAAGAAATAGCTTCGATCTTCATTTTGATTGCCAAAAAGCAAAACGGATTTTAAATTTCACTACCCGCTCACACTTGCGAAGCGGCTTGGTCATCCACTTTTAAAAAAATCAAATTTGCGTACTACAATGTAGAGCAGTTCGCTGAACTGCTCCGGTTCTGTTTTTTTAACACAGCCATATAGAACATTTCTGTGGCTTACAATAATAAAATTCGCATATTAGCAGCAACAAAGGAGAATTTAAAAATGAGAACAATATTTTCACATGGCTGTCATGGTCGCACCTTGTCAAAATTTAAAGAAAGTCTGTATTAACAAGTTAAACAATAACCAATAAATAATAAAAACTTACGAACATAAATATTAATCAATTTTTACTTGACAAAAGCAAACCTTTTT
>JALSTI010000259.1 GCA_026983795.1 Melioribacteraceae bacterium | reverse complement strand
TTATATTACGGTAATTTCATAAGTTAATAATAGAGATAATTCTAAACCTTAAAATGAAAAGAAATTGTAATTCAGAATTCTTGTGTTAAATGCTACTTTTGAAATTAAGAAAAAATTCAATAAAGTTTATGTGTAAAAAGAAAATAAAATATTAAGGATATGAAAATTTGATTCTTCAAAGGCATAAAAACAAAACTACTCTAAGCCCAAAAGTTCATAAATTAATAGGATTTATTCAATTAAAATAACCCAAGTTGACCGTTGAATTTTATAAACTGTTAAAACGGTTATGAAATTAAGGTTTCCGGTGTCCTTAACCCACGACTTAAATCGTAGGTTAATAAGCAAAACTAATAAACAATAACCGTTTCAACGGTTTTTTTAATAACTAAATTTTGAAACGGTCAACTACAGTATTAAATAATTTAATTCAACTAAATAAGCACAATGATCGGAAGCCACGGAATCCCGGATAACTTTTGTTTTTAAAACCTTCCATTTATTTTTGGGCGAGTAAAAGACATAATCTATTTTCTTTTGAGGATTATTGGAAGGAAATGTCGGTTCCGGGTTTTCACCGTACGAAGGCGTCCAATATTCTGTTATTTTCTTGATAGTGACCGAACCGGGTTGGGCATTAAAATCCCCTGCTAAAAGCGTAGGATATTTATTCCGGGAAAAAGATTTAATTATTTTATCTGTTTGCATAATTCTGTTTGTATTATCTTCCGTATAATCCAAATGAGTACAGATAACGGAAACGGTATCGCCATTATTTAACTCAACGGTAACTTCCACCGCTGCTCTCGGTTCATGACCTTCCGTATTCGGAAGCGACACATTCCTTGTTTTAATAAAGGAATACTTTGAAAGAATTGCGTCACCATATTCTCCGCCGTCAAAATACATTGCTCTGGCAAAGAGCGGAAGCATTTTTGTTTTGCATCCAAGAACGGTCGCCAAATCAATTTTGCCCGAACGATTAGTTTTGTAATCGACTTCTTGAAGCAGAACAAAGTCCGGATCAGCGGATTTAATAACATCTGCAATCAAATCCAAGTTGTAATCACCGTTCATCGTTTCACCATGATAAATATTGAACGTGAGAACTTTAATGTTTGAGCCGTCTTGCGCAACGGTAACAATACTAAACGATAATAATACAGTCATCAAAAATAATTTACAAGTATTTCTCATAACGGCAGATTCTATCTGTTAAGAAATATCTCAAATATATAAAATTTAATTTTCAAATTTCTACTAGCAATTATATTGGAATAACGTCGTATTGTAAAATTCAAACAAACACAGGCTTGAAAATCAAAAAGAGAGCTTGGCAGGTTTAATTACACAATGAAAATAATTTCAATTATTATTAAACCCGGATTTACAAATTGCCAATCCACTTTTTCCATTTTTCCAAAGCGGTTTTATTCTCCTCAGGACCTTTAGAAGAATCGAAACCGAAATTATTTCCGCTAATGTTTCTCATTTTATTAATTGCTTCTTCTTTTACAAACGGCAAGCTTTCGCCGGAAATAATTTTATAGTATAAATTAAATCCGGCCTTCTGATTTATTTCAACCGCTCTGTTTGCAATTTTAATTTTTATATATCCGTCATCTTGTGCATCGAATAAATTTTGTAAAAGTTTTATATCCGTTACTGAGTTTAAGTAATCCTTTAATTTACTATCGCTCATATTCGATAAAGACTTAAATTGATCTTTACCGGTAACCGGATCGCCGGTACTTACCAAAGCGGCTTCGGCTTGCTGATGTGATCCGCTACTCTTAAAAGCCCGGCCCATTAAATATAAACCGAAAGTAACCACAAGCGTTACCCCAATACCTAAGGCAATTTTCATCATCGCTTTGCGTCTTGATTCAGCTCTTATCAAATAAAGAATAATAGCAATTAGAATTAACATTACCCCGTAAAAAGCAACAACTGTTGGACCACTGGGAAGATCGGCAACATAAGAAATATACAACCCGATAACACTAACGAAAACACCCAGAGTCCATCCTATAACTAACTGTTTCCAAAGAACGTCGGTTATTAACATTGAAGCTACTGCCGGAACTACAAGAAAAACAAAGACTAAAAGAACGCCAGCCGTTCCTACCGAGTGGGTAATTACAATTCCGAATGATACATAAAACAGGAAATCCCAAAACCGGACTGATATTCCGCGTTTGTATGCTTCTTCCGGATGTTCCGAAATTAAGATGAATTTATCTCTATAAATAAAATGAAAGATTCCTACTACCGAATAAACAATAGCGGCTTTTAGAATAGTTGACCACTTAACCCACAAAATACTGCCGGTTAGTATTTCTTTAATATGCTCTGCGCCGTGCGGAGCTTTATCAATTACTAAAATTGCTATAGAAGCCGCAATAGCGTACGTAAGACCTATAATAGCTTCTTGCGGAATTTTTTCGTGCCTGTACCGGGAAATTGAAAACACTGCGGCACCGATAAATGCAAATGCCAGCGAAAACCAATAAGCGCCGGTAGTTCCCGGCATTACTCCGAATAAAAATCCTACGGTAGTTCCCAGCGCGGCTATTTGTGCAAGCGCAAGGTCTACAAATATTACCTTGCGTCTCAGTACATGTAAACCTAAATACGAATGTATTCCAACTAAAATAAGGCATTCGAAAAATGCCGGAGCCATTATATCCCAAATACTTAAGTTCATTTTACTCCCGAATTTATAAGTTATTTTACAAACCAAGTATCTTTGCGGAACTTGGTTTGCAAAGTTCTATTTACTCTTCTTTAACTTTTTGAAATGCTTCGCTTAAATGGTTAACCCAATAATCTACTAACTTAAAAACGTTTTCCGTACCCGGAGCACCGTTTACATACATTGGTACAATGACGGGAATTGCACCTACTTTATTACAAATTTTCTTTACTTTATATTCGTCGAAATAATTTGCGGCTAACACAACCTTTACTTTATTTTTTCTCATTTCTTCAACAAGTTGCTCAACGTGTTTGGGCGAAGGCGGAATACCGGGTTTAGGTTCAACGTGACCTATTACTTCAATACCAAACAGCTGTTTGAAATAAATCCAATTTTTATGATAGGCTACTATCTTTTTACCTCTGAAAATCATTCCTTTCTTTAACCATCCGCCCAAATCATCAATCAGCTTTTTCCCTTTGTATTCTTTACTTGAAAGAAAATCAATCAATTTTCCGGAATTAGCAAGTTTGGTTAACAATTTGCCGCCCATCAGCTTTACAAGTTTTTCACCGAATACATGCTTATCAATCTCATCTTTAAATTTCTTCAGATTTTTTTGATAAAATGTTGCGTTAGCTGGATCGTTTTTCTCAAGACCGATTTCAATATTGTCGGCAATCACCTTAAGATTTAACGGACTTGACGTGATATGCGGATTTCCGTAAATATGCAAACCGCCTTCGCTTCTGGAAAGATTTGTTGGTTTATCCAACAAATCAATTCCGTCGTAAGCAGCTACAAATCCCGGTTGACCCGATCTGATTTTTTCGTTTTTCGATAAGTCAACAAGCGAAGGGACCCACAATTCCAAATCCAGACCGGTGGAAACAAACACATCGGCTTTGCTTAACATAACCGCAAAACTCGGTTTGGGGCGTACAAAATGTGCGTCTTCATCACCTTGAACTATATAATGAACATCGATTTTATCTCCGCCAATATATTTTGCTATATCAGCATAAGTGGAAAGTGTAGTTACTACATTTAATTTACCGGCGGCAAATAAAGTAATTGACGATAATAAAATAACACCGAATATATTTTTTAGAATTTTCATTTTTATCTCCGTTAATATCTGTCGTGTTTATGCGGACCCACAGCCCACACCATTTGTAATCTTAATGTATTTGCAGATTCGGGCAAAACATTTCCGTTCATATAACTGTATTGCAAACGCATTCTAACCCAATGGCTTTGCCACCAAGTTACGTAAGGTACAATTTGGTAAGAATATTCCGAGTTATTACTAACTTCAAACGGTTGAGTATAATCGAACCTAGCGCCAATTTGCCACTGTTCCGCAAATTTGTATTCCAAATAGGAATATCCGCCAAAGGCTTTAACTTTATAATTCGAAGAAATTTCTTTATCAACATAAAATATTTCCGATCGCCACAATAGAGATTTATAAAGCGCTTTATTTACAGGCTCCCAAAAGATTGTAAGATCAGCTCCGCCCAAATATGTATTACGCGTATTTTCAATAATCTTTTCTCCGTTTATAAATCCCTTAACATTATTTTTACCATACATTCCGGTTAAGCCGAATTCCAAATAAGTATCTCTAGATAGATCATAATAATTTTTCAGGTGTACAAGTATCGAAGGGAAAGAGAACAATTCCCCGCCAAACAATTGGTTATTCTGTCCGTTTGTTATTTCTACAATTAGATTGTTTGCATCGGCAGTAACAGAAGGCATAAGCCAATTAAACGAAAGTCCTATTTGATTAAGTCCGTCTTCTCCCAAAATTGTCGTTAATGCAAGAGGGTAATCGAACTGATCGAGCGCATGAACATGCCAGCGGTTAACCACTCCGAATTGCTGGCGGAATTTTCCCGCCGTTAAACTTATTTTAGGAAGAAAGTTTGCCCAAGTAACATACGCTTCACCCAATTCAACTCCGTCAGGATGAAATTCCACCACTGCTTTTGTTAAGCTAAACGGGTCCAAACCTCCTTGAAAATGAATATCCAAAGTTCTAAAATAAGCGCCGGTTCTGGCACCTTCCCTGAAACCGTCTTTATTTAAAATAAATTGCCCGTATGCGTCGCCTGTAACGCTAATTTCGGGATTGATTGCCTGTAAGGCTCTTTGTCCGCTTTTAAATACTTTGGTTTTCTTTTCCTTTTTTTTCTCAGTAGAAGCGGATTGTGCTTCTTCTATTAACTTTTGCAATTCGTTTTCTTCCATCTTTTTTTCAAGCTCTCCCAACCGTTTTTCCAATTCCTTTATTTTAAGAGAATCTTTCTTTGCCGTATTAAGAGAATCTTGCGCAAAAAGAATACAATTTAATAACGAAAGCAATAATACTGCATACTTTAAATGCTTCTTCATTGTCCTACCTTTATCTAGTAGCTAAATATTTAATTATTTGTTTGATAAATACGGGAACGAGCTTTAGAAAGGAGGAGCGCGGTTGTTTAGTTTTAAATAGTTGGAATGTGAAACGTATAGAATTTCAGAAGTGAATAGCTTATATCTTCTTTTAGGAAATTTTGATACGAAACTAAGAAAAAATACAAATGCAAAAGAGACAAATGTTGTATTTAATATATATGCAGGACAGTTATAGTGATCTTTTAAATCCGGTTTGTGATTATGGATTAAAGGACTAACGGTAAACTGGAGCGCAAAAACAATTGCTCCTATAAATAAAAGTATTTTGAACTTTTTTTTCATTTACTTTATTTTTATAAAAAGACCAAACGTCTGCGTCTAAAAATAAACAAATTCTACTTGAACCGCTATATAAATAACCGTGACCGAAAAACTTCTGGAAATTGCCGGAAAAATATAAACTTCAAATTTTAATGGCAACTGAATTTTAAATATCCGGACAATTAAATCCTGTACTTTTCCGCAAATCTAAGTATTTTTGGTTTAACCAGCCTTTCAAAATCCCGGTAAGCCATTTTAATCACTTCGGTATGAGAGCCTGCATTAAACCAAATGTCCTCATCCTCAACCAAACTGGCAGAAACGTACGTATCAACACCGTATAAATTTCCAAAAGGAGGCATTGCGCCGACTTCGCAGCCGGGAAATTTGTCTTTAAACTCCTGCTCATTTGCCAGCCTCACATTTTCCGTTCCCAATTCTTCTTTAAGCATATCAAAATCAACTTTGTAAGAAGAAGGAAGAACAGCCAAAGCAATTTTACCGTTTAACTTTAATACTACCGTCTTAGCCAATTTTTTGCCTTCGATGTGAGCCGATGCGGCAATTTCCTGCGCAGTATAAGCAAGCGAGTGTTTGATGGATACATATTTCACATTATTGTTGTCTAAAAAACGTTTAACTTTTTCAGCAGGCATTTTCACCTCCGTTATTTAATTTACATTGAGAGGAAGTATGGAATAATTTATAAACACTATTACTTAATTTTTCACGCCGTCTGAAAAATGTTTTTAATGATAATTTATTTTAGTAAAATTAATTTCTTTTGTCAACCATATATTTTTACAAGCATAAAACTTATTCCGTTTCCTTTTAAATTCATCATTATTTGAGTATTTTAGCAATATTTTTATGAGGAAATCTGAATGAAATACTTTTTAGGCATTGACGGCGGAGGAACAAAATCCAAAGCTGTTTTAATTGATTCAAATTTTGTCCGCGTTGCGGAGTGTAAAAGCGGTCCTACAAACTTTTTAGTTATCGGAACAGACAAAGTTTGCGAAACATTACTCAATTTAATTAATGCTTGCGTTGAAAAAAGCAATATTCCAGCTAAAAATATAGCTTCTATAGTATTAGGAACAACGGGAGCGGGACGAATATCCGATGCAAATAAACTTAAAAAGGAATTCTTACAAAATGCGAAAAAGAAGCAAATCGATATAAATTCTTTTATTGTTGTTAGCGATGCCAGAATTGCTTTGGAAGGCGCTTTCAGCGGGGAACCGGGTAGTATTTTAATTGCCGGTACGGGATCCATTATGTTCGGCAAAGACAAAAATGAAAAAATTTATCGCGTTGGCGGTTTCGGCAGATATATTGGCGACGACGGAAGCGGCTTCGGAATTGGTCGTAAGGGTCTTATTGCCGTAGCTAAAAATTTAGACGGAAGGGGTGAAGATTCACTAATAACACAATATGTTGCGGAACAATTCAATATTAAAACCCCGGACGAATTAATAACCGAAGTATACAATAACAATTTTGAAATCCCGTCTATTGCTCCTCTTGTTATTAAAGCCGCTGAATACGGAGACGAAGTTTGTAAAAATATTCTTGATGAAGAAAGTGACGAACTATTATTACACATAAAAGCGATGCAAAAATTGATTAATCAACCGGTTTTGCACGTTGCTTTAATTGGAAGTTTAATAACAACAAATAATTATTATTCCAAATTGTTTCAATCTAAAGTTAAAAATCAAATTACAAACGTGGTTATTCAGAAAGCAGAAATGGAGCCTGAATTAGGCGCTGCATTAATGGCTAAAAGGTTTTATACATCACATACCGCTTAGTTTTATAACCATTTTATTAAAATAAAATTATTAACTGAGAATAATTAATGGGTAAAAAGAAAAAATTCAGAAATCCATGGGCATGGGTTCCAACACTTTATTATGCCGAAGGAATTCCTTACGTAATTGTAATGAGCGTTTCGGTTATTATGTACAAACGGCTGGGTATTTCAAATACCGATATTGCTTTGTACACAAGCTGGCTTTACTTGCCTTGGGTTATAAAACCGCTGTGGAGCCCGGTTGTCGATCTATTTAAAACCAAGAGGTTCTGGATAATTGCTATGCAATTATTGGTAGGCGCCGGTTTGGCAGGCGTTGCATTAACCATTCCCGTACCAAATTTTTTCAGATATACTCTCGCTTTCTTTTGGCTGCTGGCTTTCAGTTCCGCAACTCACGATATAGCTGCAGACGGTTTTTATATGTTGGGATTAAATGAACACGATCAAGCTTTTTTTGTTGGCATT
>JALSTI010000258.1 GCA_026983795.1 Melioribacteraceae bacterium | reverse complement strand
CCGTATTATCGTCAATGTAATTAATGCCGTCCACAATACCGTCCGGTAAATTTTGGTGATGGATTGGTTTATTAACAACGTAAACAAACGAGTCAGTTGCAACCACCGACGTAGAATCGTAAGCAAGAATCTTCATTGTATTGGTGCCTGATTCATTGGCAATTAGGGAATATTTGAGCGTATCGTTAACAGTAGAAAAAATTTTGATATTATTTTTTAGAAGTATTAATGAATCAACAAATACCGGAGCGGTAGCAACTATATTGATTGTGTCGTTTAAATTGGTAAATAACAAATCAGTTGACGGTTGAATTATTTTAAGTCCGCTGCCCAGTTCAAGAAAAATATCCTCGGTCTGTTTTTTAGCATCGGCGCTGCGAAAAACAAAATTTAATGAAGTAATATGTTCGTTGGGATTTGTAACGTTGTAAAAATTTCTGGGGTAACCTATAACAAGTTGATAAAGGTCTTGCCCTATACGCGTTAAAGCAGGTTGGACCGAATTATTACCCCAATTACCGATAACATGCTGCCACTGCCCAAGATTAGTATTAACGCCAGTATGCGTATAAACAGTTCCGTTGTAACCTACAAGTTCTGTTCTTTGAGCTTGAGTAGCGTCAAATACAATTGTTATTGAATCATTTTCTGTTGGGAAAGCCGGAGTTGAAGTTATAACTTGTGCGAACATTAACGACGGGAGTAGCAGTAATATTGATAAAATTGAAAACTTTTTCATTTAAATTCCATTTTTTTAGAAGGTAAGTTATTAGGACAAATTGATAAAAGCAATTCCAAAAGTTGAGTATTTAATTTAGAAATTCCCATGAGATGCCGATTTTTAATCCGCGCTCTTGCTTAGGATAGTATGGGACAATAAAGTATTTTGAATCGAATAGATTTTCAATTACAAAATAAACTATAGCTCTTTCCTGAACTCTACCCGCTGTAAAAAAATCAACCGCAAAATATTGCGGAACCTGTAACAGATCAATATTGAATAGCGCAGGTTGGCGGAAAAAAGAGTTTGAAGAAATATTCCGTTCAAAATCGTAATATCTAAAATTTTCTCCGGTTGCAAACTGAAAATTGAATCCGCTTTTCAAATCCAAATTGTTTTGAAATAGAAAGCCTTTAAAATATATTCCGCCCCTGAATGTATAGTCCGGTAAATTTAATTGAGAAAAGTTTGCATTCTGAAAATAATAACTGCCGTTAGCTTCAATTAAAATTTTCCAAAACTTAAAAGTTGCCGTTATGTTAATTCCCGAATATTCAACAGGTCGCAACGTAAAATCCGTTACGTAGATAGATTTAGGAAAATAAGAGTTTGAGTTAAGAAAAGACAACGGTTCATTATCGTTTTTATAATGGAAAAATTTCAAAACTCCCTTTGCTGCCGGTAAATCAACTTTAATACCTATTTCTAGCAATCTTAATTTTTCGGTTAAATTTGATTCACCTTGTGATGCCGCGTAATTAATGTTTTTATAAACTTCCGGTAAGGGTTTTTGAAGAGACGAATAACCTCCATAAATATTGAGTTTACCTGAAAGTGAAATAGATAACGCTCCTCCGGCGCCAAAATATGCTTCGTTATTTGAGTTTAAATATTTAGCAAAAATAGAGGGTAGAATTAACCCGTTTATGAGTTTTGAAGATGCAATACCTGCGATTGAAAACGAAGTAATGGACGGATTGTCCGATAAAAGGGGAGTGTTGAATTCGGTTCTTTCGTAATTTGAAATAATACTTAAATTTATTAGTCGTGTTTTTAAATGTTGTAAAAAATTAAGTCCGTAGCTTTTATACTTATTATTATCAAAAATTGTTTTGGTACCCGGATCGGTTTTCTTTTCGTTCTGCCTGAATTCTGTTAAGTGAAATTGATAATAAAGGTTAAAATTTGAAGAATAAAAATTGCCAAGGTTAGTTAATAAGCTCAGTACAAAATTATGACGTTTTGTTTTTTTATACATATCGGGAAACATTACGGGCGCTTCTATTCTATTGTACAGAATTTCATTGAATGAACTTCCTTCTATATTTAAAATAGAATCTCTGTTTACACCTCCGAATAAACCGGTGTACTGATTTGTAAAATTGTATGTCCCCACTAAATTTAAAGATTTATTAAACATATATCTCAAACTGGAATGAATCTTCCAGGCGCTGAAATTAGAATTTTTATAACCGTTATCAATACTGTTGTTCGTAACTTCAAATTGCCCGTAAAGTTTCGGCTGTATACGGGTTTTGAAAATAGCGTCAACAAACGCTTCGCTGTTAGGCGCTTGATAATATCGAATTCTTGAATAAGGAACTTTAACGAATTCATTGGCGTAATTAAAAATTGTGGTAACCGGATTATTAAAAAGATTAAATACGAACCCGTTATATAAAGGAGTAACCGTAATGGAATCTAAATCTTCGGACTGAACCAAATTTAAATCAAGTGAATTAGTAATTCTATTATTTATTGTAAGTGAATTATTTAAATAAGAAATATTTCCAAACCCCAAACCATAAAGCATTATTTCGCTCGGTTGCCCTAACCATCCAAGGTCTTGCGAATAAGCAAACGGTATGTAAGTTAAAACGTCGCCAACAAACCTGTAATCCTTCCTATAAAATTGTTTGCTTTTCAGATTAAAGAAATTCTTGGAAAATTCAAATCCAAGTGTTTTAATTGGAGTTAACTTAATTCGAACCGTTTTAGTCGTATCCTTATTTACTTCTCTTTTTTCAACAAGAACGGAATCCTTACTGCCATTATGACTTTTTACCGGTTGTGCGTGTATTGCCGGATAATAAAAAGCGGTTGAAAGCAATGAAATTAAAATAAAAGATTTTAATAGTTTAAGCATAAAAAATATTTAAAATTGGATTGTTCATTTAAAAATACAAAGAATCTTGTTCTATCTAAAGGTACGAAACTATTATGAATATTGACAGAATTGAGAATTAAAAATTAAAAATCTTGTAAAATCCTTGTCAGATAGGTGTTTTAAGCGGCATTTTTCGAAAAAAAGTGATAAAAAATCAAAAAAAATTTTTTTTTATTTAAAAATTTATTTATTTTTTAAGTGCATTCATTAACAAATCTAAAGGAAAAAAAATGGCAAAGGCAACAGCAAAAAAAACAACGCGTGCTAAAGCTAAACCAAAAGCAAAAGCTACTAAAGCTAAAGCAAAAACAACACGGGCAAAAGCTACTAAAGCTAAACCAAAAGCTACAAGAGCAAAAGCCAAAACCACAAAGGCAAAAGCTCCCGCAAAGAAAGGCCCTATGACAAAAGCTGCAATAGTTGACCACTTAGCATCAAAGCTTGGTACCACTAAAAAAACTTCTGCCGCATTTTTAGATGAACTGGCACAGTTAGTTTACAAAAATGCAAAGAAGCAATTTACTATTCCTGGTTTGGGTAAAGTTTATACTGCCCGTACTAAAAAGAGAAAAGGCAGAAACCCTGCTACAGGTCAGGAAATTACGATTCCAGCAAAGAACAAAGTTAAATTCAGAGTATCCAAAGCATTACAGGATGCAGTATTTGCGCCTAAAAAATAAGTGGTGCTTCATTATTAGAAAAGTCCGCTTCGTGCGGACTTTTTTGTTTTAAATCGAATTTTATGAAATACTTACATTTTAATTCTTTGACTTCTTCGATTTGTTTAAGAGTCGCATTATTAGTGAATTTAATTGCTTATCCTTTAACTTATTAATTTTGTTTAATGATGTTTCATAAACTTCCTTTTTAACGGAGCTAAGAATTGTAGTCAAAAAAATGTTGTAATTTTTTAAGTGCTGATTAACTCCAATAGTATTGCCGTCAATATCGGTCAGATAAATAGGTTTAGTAGGATTTCCGGTAAAAATGCCGCCGTCAATATTTATTATATCGGTTAACTGAATATTTAATTTCTTTTTACTCATAAAAAAATCAGAACATATCATCCGCTCCTTTTCAATTTCTATTTTGTACGGAAATAATTTATACATTTTGATATAGTAACGGTTCATTATATATAGAATTATAATGTTAATTGAAGCTGGCAGCAGTAATTTCAGTTCGTAACTGGCGCCCACCAATAAAAACATCAGGTGGAAAACCAGAAGTAACGATACGGGAATATTGGCGTAACGATAAACTAATTTTGCAATAAACGGATACGTAAATGTTTTCATTGGGCTGCTTCAATAATTAACAGGAAAAATTTTTACTATTTGTAATTTATTTCATATAGAAATATACGGAACAAAAATTATCATTTTAAATAGACCATTTTTTTTATCACACTGTGGATTTTAGTCGTTAATTTATAATAATAAATACTACCGGCAGTATTAACGGGCCTCCATTGAAACGAATGGCTGCCTTTTTTTATCGTACCTGAAATTAAGACATCGACCAACTGTCCTAAAGTATTAAATATTTCAACCTTGGCATTTTGATCTTTTTCTAACGTAAATTCAATTGTTGTATTTGGATTAAAAGGGTTAGGATAGTTTTGTTTCAGTTTAAACGTCGGTTGATTTATACCGCCGGTTGAGTTCACTTTATCACCGGTAAACTTATATATTTTACCCTGGGAATAGTCTGCGAAAAATAATTCGTTCTTTTCGTCTTTACCGAATGTTGAAATATTATATGAAGTGTTTTGAATAAGACGGTTATTTACAATGCCGTTTGTGATGTCAAGCGACCAAATATTTCCCGATACATAATCGCCGTAAATATATTTTCCGGTAAGTTCCGAAGCATTTGTCCCGTAATATACATATCCGCCGGTTATGGAATAACCGCCTTGCGGGTTATGACCGTATTCCCATACAGGTTTGGTTAAACCGTTAGTATCGCAAGATGAAGCGTTATAACAATGAAACCCTTCCATAATATTCCAACCGTAATTCTTCCCTTTTTTAATTAAGTCAATTTCCTCCCACAAACCTTGGCCAACATCGGCGGCCCATAAATTTCCGTTAAAATTATCGAAGCTAAATCGCCAAACGTTGCGAAGACCGTAAGCATAAATTTCACCGCGATGATCCGGTAAACCTACAAAGGGATTATCGGAAGGAATAGAATAGTTTAGATTACCCGAGCTATTATTTACATCAATTCTGATAATACTTCCGAGTAATGAGTTTAGGTTTTGACCGTTTCCGTCTGGGTCCCCACCGGAACCGCCGTCACCGAATGATGCATACAAATATCCGTCGGGACCAAAACTGATTTGTCCACCGTTATGATTACTATACGGCTGGGAAACTTCCAAAATTATTTTTTCCGAAGAAGCGTTAGCCGAGTTAGCATTTACCGGACTAACTTGAAATCTTGAAATTACCGTTTTTCTTGGATTACTTGTAGTATAATCGACATAAAAATATCCGTTGGATTTAAACAAAGGGTGAAACGCCAAGCCTAGTAAACCCATTTCGCCTCCGCTCGATACTCTGTCGGTTATATCCAGAAATATTTGTGAGGCGTTAATGGTAGAATCGTCCGGAAACACTTTTATTATTCCTCTTTGTTCAACAACAAAGATTCTGTTAGATCCGTCGGATGCATTTTGAATATCGACGGGACTACTAAAAGAAAGATTCGGGAAAGCTTCTACAATCTTTGTTTGGGCGTTTGTGTTCCCAACGGCAAAAAGTAGGGGAAAAACAACTGCTAAGGAAAAGGTTAGTTTTTTATTTAACTTCATTTTATACCTTTTATTTAAGTTTTGAAGTATAATTTTTATAATAATGAACAAATCCCTGTAAAACAATGATGGAATAAATACAAAGCAAGAATTGAATTTTATGATAATTAAAAAGGAAAAATTATTTTTTACTCATTTTTTTAATTTCGTTAAATTCATCTTTTGTAACCGGCATTACCGATAATCTGTTTCCTCTCTGTACAAGCTTCATGTTTTTCAGTTTAGGATTTTCCTTTATTTCTTGTAACGTTACCGGTTTGTCAAATTTTTCGACAAGTTGGATATCAACCATATACCATGTGGGATTATCTTTAACGCTCTTGGGATCGTAGTGTTTATCATCGGGATCGAAAGCCGTAAAATCGGGATAGCCTTCTTTAACAATTTTACAAATTCCTACTACTGCAGTTGGTTTAGCGTTACTGTGGTAAAATAAAACCATATCTCCAATTTTCATTTCATCCCGCATAAAATTCCGGGCTTGATAATTTCTAACTCCGTCCCAATAAGTAGTTTGATTTTTGCTTTTCGCCAAATCATCTATTGAAAATTCTGAAGGTTCCGACTTCATTAACCAAAATTTTTTTGCCATTATTTCCTCCTCTAATTGTTTTTCAGGTATTTTTCGAACCAGATCTTTCTGAGGACGTCAACTTCTTTACGGTGGGGTTTTAGAAAATGGTCGCCGTTCTCTAAAAGAATTAATCTGAAAGTAAAATCATTTTCAATTAACTTATAAGATAAATCGATTGAATTATGTGGAGGCACCCGTTTATCTTTTGTTCCGTGTAATAAAAGAAGTTTGGTATTTTTTGAAAATTTATCAACAAAATTTATTGCCGAACGGGAAGCGCAATTCATATTAAATTTTTCGGAACCGGGTTTTCCTAAAGAAGCTTTGAACAAACTTTTCATGAATTTACTTTCTGACGCATTGCATTGCAGATCTGTTATACCACCGCTAACTATAGCGGCTTTGAAAATATCGGTTTTTGCCAGCGCCAAATAAACCATCATTCCTCCGCGGCTCCATCCTTCAATTCCGCAATTTGATGTATCTGCAATATCAATTTCTCCGGCAACATCAATTAAATTAAGAACATCGTTTAAGTCTTTTCCTCCGAATTCGTCTTTCCCTTCTCCACCGTCATTTCCTCTGTATTGAGTTTCCAAAACAACGTAGCCCCAACTTGCAATTTGACCCAGAATGCCCTGAGCATTAAAATCATCGAGCGCCCCGGAATTTCCGAAACCTCCTCTGCACCAAATAATACAAGGATATTTAACATTATTATTTTTAGGATATGCAATATATCCTTTTACCTTAAGTCCGTCTGATAAATAAACTATTTTCTCGGCTACAGTGTTATCAACGGAATGGTTACCCCAGCCGCTTTTAATTAAATTTAATTGGGACCCGGTTAATTGTAATTTTTCTTTATTTATTATCACTTTTTCAATCAATTATTTATTGTATTACTTAAATTTAACGTGACAAAAACAAAAAAACATGATAAAATGAAAAAAGGGAAAAAAAATAAAATCGATAATTATACTGAAGGCAAAAAAAATAACGGTAATAACAAGAGCTTAATTATAACCGGCGGCGTTATTTTAATTGTTGCCGTTGCTGTGTTCATTATGCTAAACTTATCTAATAACAATAAAAAGTACGATAATCCCCAGAATAGCGAAAGAAGTAAGGTGGAAGAATCGGCTTTTCATTTTACTAAAATGGGTGAGTTAACATTTTTATCGAAAGCCGGAAAAATTAAAGCTAAAATAGACATTGAAATTGCCGAGACGAATGAAAGCCGGGCGCAAGGTTTGATGTACAGAGATAAAATGAAAGAAAACCAAGGTATGCTTTTTATATTTGCCAAAGAACAAATGCAATCTTTTTGGATGAAAAATACAATTATTCCTTTAGATATCATTTTTATTAATGCAAAAAAGAAAATTGTAAATATTCAAAAAAACACAACTCCTTATTCGTTGGATTCATACCCGTCTACA
>JALSTI010000257.1 GCA_026983795.1 Melioribacteraceae bacterium | reverse complement strand
GGATACTAGTTCATATTTTTTAACTTGGGATGGGACATCCGGGAAAAGGATTGATACATTACTACATAACGTTGGAACAACAACCGATACTTTAGATTATTATGATGAATTTTTGCACTTTGAAACAAATATGTGGTACGATTTTTCACTTTCGGGCGGTGAAGTAAGACGACAAAATCCGAATATATACGAAAATGAAACTTGGGAATGGTGGGTGCAGGGAGTTAGTACCAGAAACTTTTCGTTTAATGTTTCTGATTTGAAACCGGGTCTGCCTGCAAAGGCTTATCTTAAAATTCAAAGCTGGGCATCCAATATTTCTACAAACGCTCATAACCTGGCATTAAAAATTAATTCCAACCCAACTCCAGTTGATTCGAGCTTTATTAATAAATATCAGGTTATAACGCTCCAAGGGGAGTTTGATTCCGGTAACCTTACCGATGGTAATAACAAACTGAAATTAATTTCTTATCCCACACAAGCAAATCCCAACAGCTGCTTTGGCGATTGGTGGGAAATCGAATATCCGAGATTAATAAAAGTTAATAACGATTCATTATTGTTTGGATATCGTAATCTAACTTCCAAGCAATTTGCCGCAGTTAAAGTTTCGGGCCTATCCGGCAATGATTTTAGCCTTTATAAATTAATAGATAATAAACCAGCAGCTAAAATTACAAATTATGTGTTTAATGGAAATACTTTAATATTTAATGATACGATTTCAAACGGAAATACTTACATTATAACTGCCGTAAATAAAATTGCCAAACCTAAATTTTATTATAAAAAGAAATTTGTGAATTTGAGAAATTCCGCAAACCAAGCCGGTTATGTATTGATAACTCATCCCGATTTTTTAAGCACGGCTGCTGATTACGCAAAATTTGTTGAAAATAATTACAATGTAAAGACAAAAGTTGTGAACGTTTTTGATATATACGATGAATTTAATTACGGATTTTTGGCGCCGGAGCCTATAAAAGACTTCTTAATGATGACGCAGGATAACTGGCAGGCGCCGCATCCCAAATATGTTTTTTTGGTGGGTAAACCGACTTATGATTTTCACGGATATAAAACAAAATATTTCGGCGCTCCTCCTCAGAAAAATTATGTGCCGTCTTATGGTGAACCGGTTAGCGATATTTGGTATGTTATTTGGGACTCTACCGGATCTGCAATTCCGCAGATTGATATCGGAAGATTACCGTGTCAGTCAAATGAGGAATTCCGACTGTATTTGCAAAAGCATCAAAATTATCTTTCTCAAAAATATGACGCATGGAACAAAAGGTTTTTATTTCTTTCCGGCGGGACTTTAAATGATCCTTTCCAGCTTAGTCAGTTAAAAGGGGTGAATGATTATATAATTAATAATTATGTTGTACCTCCGCCGATTGGCGGTATATGGCATCATTTTTATAAGACTGCAAATCCGGTTACAAACTTTGGACCTTTCTCACAAGATGTAATAACGAATGCAATTGACCAGGGCGGTTTGTTTATTTCTTACTTGGGACACAGCGGTACTCAAACGTGGGATAACAGTATCAGTCAATCAAATCAGCTGGAGAATAAAATAAACAAAAATCCAATGATAACGGATTTCGGCTGTTCTACCGGTAAATACGCAGAACCCGATGTAACCTCGTTTTCCGAACAGTTTACCGTTCAACAGGGTGGTCAAGCATTAACTTACGTAGGTAATTCATCATTGGGTTTCGTGTCAACCGCAACAACTTATCCGCAATTGTTTTATAAAAAGTTTTTAAAAGATTCTGTTCTTAATATTGCCGATGCACACCGTCTTGCTAAAATTGAATTGTTGAATACATACGGCAGTTCAAGTGTAAATGAATTATTTTCAATGACGAACGAATTAATAGGTGATCCGGTTATCAAATTAAGATTACCCGAAAAACCCAATTTTGTAATTGATAACTCATCGGTTGAATTCGATCCCCGGCTGCCGAGTGATACCGATGACAGCGTGAATGTAAAAATAAAATATTTCAATTACGGTCTGGTTCCGGCCGGAGATTCGGTTGCTATTAATATAGAAGATATTTTTAACGGAAAAAAGACAACCGGAATTAATTTGATAAGACCGGTTCCCGATTTCATAGATTCGGTCGAAATTAAATTGCCCACAAAAAATTATGCCGGTTTACATCATTTAACAATTAAATTAGATCCTATGAACAAGATTGATGAAATTTACGAAAATGACAATAGTGCAGATATATCGTTTAATGTACTTTCGGGTTCTATCAAGTTCCTTGCCCCTTATAATGTGGAAAACGAATTAATAGATACTTTGAAAATAATTAACCCAACTAAAAAGCCTCAGGATAATTCATTTACATTAGAGTTAGACAATACGCCTGATTTTACAAATCCAACAACGGAAACATTATCTCTAAATTCGCTTTTTAGTAAATATCATATACCCGCTGAGTATAAAAACAAACGAATTTGGGTAAGAGCTAAATTAAGCGGCTCATCGGAATTCGGATTAACCAAATCATTTTTTATAGGCAGCAAAACCGGATACTTGATTAATGATAGTTTGAGTTTTAACCGGACTAATAGAAAAAATGTATTAACAGGGAAAAATAGTATTAATTTGGATTCGAATAATGTGGAGTTTAAAGTAACTTCTGCAGGATTTAATGATGGTAATACAGCATTTGTATTCAAAAACGGACAGAATTTCATTCCTGAAAACACGTTGCGGGGTCATCATGTTGTTGTTTTTGAAGACTCCACTTATATGTTTAAAGAGGCAAAGCTGTTTGATTTATTAGGGGGAGGCAGCGCAGTTGCAACGGAATACCTCAATTTCCTGGATACATTATCGTCTAAGTATTTGGTCTGTTTTGCAGTTAAGGACGAAGGTAAAATCGGGTTAAGTAATGATTTGAAAAATAAGATTAAAGAATTCGGAAGTATTTACATAGACAGTTTGGCATTTCGAGGCTCATGGGCTTTTATCGGTAAAAAAGGCGCTGCTCCCGGTAGTATGCCGGAAGCATTTTCAAAACCGTTTGACGGAAGGGTTACAATCGATACGGTGATAACGGGAATTCATGAATCCGGCTCAATTTTAACCGCCAAAATCGGTCCCGCTTCGCATTGGAAGAAGTTGTCTGTTTCGGATTCACTTCCTTCCGACAGTAAAATAAATTACAGAATTCTCGGTGTTAAAAGCGATACGGAATTGGATACTTTAAATTATGTTACTATCAATAACAGTGAAGCTGATTTGTCTTTTCTAAATGATTTGAATTATAGTTATATTAAAGTTTTGGCGGAATTTAATGCTTCATCGGATTTGATTTCGCCATCGCTAAAATCTCTCGGAGTCAGTTATACCGGAGTTCCTGAACTTGGTACAAATTACCAAGTCGTATCGGTGGATAAGGATACGGTTGACCAGGGTGAAGATATTAATCTGTCTTTTTATGTTTATAATGCCGGAGAATCTGCTGCGGATAGTTTTAAAGTAAGTGTGAATTTAATAAAACCCAATAATTCCACACAACAACTCTTTGAAGAATTGGTAAACTCGATTGGACCCGAACAACGAAAATTATTCACCGTAAACTTTAAAACTACAAGTTATTCCGGTAACGGTCAGTTTAATATTAATATCGATACTGAAAACAAAATAACCGAATTATACAAGGATAATAATTTTTATTCCTTGCCGTTTTTTGTAAAAGGGGATACAACTAAACCGGCATTGAATATTACTTTTGACGGGAATGATATATTTGACGGCGAATATGTTTCTACTAATCCTGACATTAAAATTGAATTGAATGATCCGTCTTTAATTCCCATTAATGATACATCCGCCGTTACTTTATTCTTAAATGACCGGAGAATTTATTACTCAAAAAACCCCGACGTGTTATCAATAAACTTTTCAAATACTAATCCGAAAGTAACAGTAAATTATCGTCCTAAATTAGAAAAAGGGGAATATACGTTAACAGTCTTTGGAAAAGATGCTTCGGGAAATGTTGCCGATTCTGCCGGTATTTCAAAAAATTTCCTGGTGGAAAGCGAAACAAAACTTTTAAACCTTTATAATTATCCTAATCCTTTTAACAATGAAACTTATTTTACTTTTAAGCTAACTCAAATTCCCGATGAAATAAAAATAAAAATTTATACAATTGCGGGCAGACTAATTAAAGAAATAGATGTACCGCACGAACGGCTTAACTTTGATTTCAACCGGATTTATTGGGACGGCAGGGATTCGGATGGTGATACCATAGCAAACGGAGTTTATATTTATAAAGTGTTAATGAAATCTTCAAATAAAACGGAGCAATTTACACAAAAACTTGCTATAATTCGTTAATAATTTCAATTCTAATAATATTTTAAGGTAATGGAAATGAAAACAAAATTACTATTTATAATTCTAATCGTCAGCTTTCTTTCGATTAATGCTCAGTTCAGAAAATTAGACCCCTATAAAGGTTACTTGGGCGGAGGATTCGGTGTTACATGGATTGATAACGAACCGCATTATTCTTTTCATTTTAATCCGGAAATTGCATTTGCTAATATCGGTATCGGTCTAGATTTAAATTTGGAATTCAATAAAAACGGTAAAATCCGCACGGAAAACTTCAACGAATTTTCCGATTATTTGAGCATAATCAGATATATCAGATACGGTTATAAAGGAGATCCGGTTTATGGGAGGTTAGGAGCGCTTGATTATGCAACGCTTGGTCACGGAAGTATTATGTATATGTATAACAATAGTCCCAGCTACGATACTCGTAAAATTGGTTTGGAATTTGACGTCGATTTCGGCTCATTCGGATTTGAATCGGTTTACGGTAATTTCGGTCAACCCGGCGTTGCCGGAATACGCGGTTTTGTACGACCATTACAATTGACCGAAGCCGCCGGTATTCCAATTTTAGGCGGAATTGAATTTGGAGGAACGGTAGTTTCAGATTTTAGTGATTACGCCGGAGTAATTTCCGGAATAAACAATAACGGTAATTTTAAAGCCACAAACGATAAAGGTTCTGTAACGGAAATAGGCTTTGATGTGGGACTTCCAATTATTAAAGGAAAAGTAGCTAACTTGGAACTTTATTTCGATTATGCAAAAATTCTCGATTTCGGTAGCGGAACATCAACCGGAGCAATTCTAAGGTTGAATGGTTTGGGCTTAGTAAATGTGAGAGCTAAGTTGGAAAGAAGATTCAACACCGACAATTATTTACCGGCATACTTTAATTCATTATATGAAATTGAAAGATTTAAGTTTAATAATTCTACGGGAGCTGTATCAAGTAAAGTTCAGCAGCTTCAATCCGCAACATCGGTCGGGAATGGATTCTATGGGGAATTACTTGTTAGGGTTCTTGGTACGTTCGATATTCTCGGTAGTTATCAAAGACTCGACGAACATCCCACAAGCGGAATTTTACATCTTGAGACCGATATTTCACCTGAAGGAATGTCTTACGTTGCACGTGCCGGTTACGATAAAATAAATATTAAAGACGAGAAAGATTTATTTACGTTGGATGACAGATCTTATCTTTTTGCCGAGCTTGGTTATAAACCGATTCCTTACATTTTGGTTTCGGTTGTTTACAATTGGACGTTCACACCAATCAGAGATGACAACGATAATATAATCGATTATACTCCGCAGAAAAAAATAGAACCGAGAATTTCGTTTGTTTATCCGTTTGATATGTGATTTTTTAGAAGCCCAACTTTTTAAAAAAGTTGGGCTGCTTCTTTCTTTAATGGGTTAAAGCTTGTTCTATAAATTCTTTCAACTCCTCAACAGAGTGAAAAACGTAATCGCTTTGCATTTTTAAAACTTCATCTTTTGCATAACTATCCCAAACGACAGATGCAACACTAACCCCCGCTTCCCGGGCAGCCTTTATATCCGAAGGTGCATCTCCAATCATTAAAACTTTTTCCGGCTCAAGTTTGAATTTTTCTAAAAACATTTTTATTCCTTCGGCAGACGGTTTATGATTTTTAACATCATCTCCGGTAACAATAAAATCAAAGTAATCGTAAATTCCTAATTTTTTCAGCGTAATCTCGCTTGTCATTCTTCCTTTTCCGGTAAAAATTGAAATTGGTAAATTTTTAGCTTTAATTAATTGCAATATTTTTTTTATCCCGGGAAATATTTGTGCATATTCATTATGGCTGCTTTCGTAAAATTCATAGTAATCTTTTTTCGCATCTTCAAATTTTTCACCGAACCATTCTTTGAGAATTACATCTTCCGGCGGACCGAATAATGCAATAATTTCCTTATCGGATAAAGTTTTGTTCAAATATTTTTTTGTAACGTGATTAAAAGAAGCAAATATTAATTTATTAGTTGAAGTTAGCGTTCCGTCAATATCAAAAATAAATCCTTTGAATTTTTTCATACTATAATTTCTCAAGAATGTAGATTAATCCTGACCTAAAAATAACAGCAAGTTTATTGTTTTCAAGTTTTAGCAAACGATTGATTTGCATATTGGAATTACCGGTAATTTTATAAAACTTAAAATTTTTGAATTCGTATAAAATATTATTGACGGATTTAAAAATTAACATATTTCCAAAGTTTAAAATATGATTTGAAATTGCAAAATCCTTTGAGGGGAACTTAACGGATTTTCTGACTTTACCATTATTTTTGTTAACAATCAGAATACTATTTCTTAATCCGTTAGCAAATATATTTTTTTTATTAACGAATGAAATTTTACCGGGACCGAATTTCTTTTTAGCTCTCCAAACAATTTTCCCGAGTAAAAGATCAACTTTATACATTTTTTTATCCGACGAAACAAAATAAATGGCTTTGTCATCGGAAATTATATTGGAAAATAAAAAAGGCGGTTTGATTGTTTCCGGGAATTTCCATTTCCAAATTAACCAACCTTTTTTAAGATCGATGCAATAAAAAAAACCGTTAGCCGTGGCGAAGACCGCTTTATTTTTTACAACCGTCAAATCGGAAATAACTCTTGAATGATTTTCATCGAAATTCCAAATTTCTACTAATGTATTAATATCATACGCCGTTAATAAGCCGTTTTCAAATGCCATCAAAACTGAGTTTTTTATTTTTGTTGAGTTTGATTCCAAATTGGAGTTAAATAAAACAGGTCCCGCGGATATTGTGTCGTCAAATCCAATGGAAATTAATTGGTCGCCGTTTGTTAAATCAAAAGTAAACAGATCTCCTTCTTTAGTTGAAAGGATTAATTGATTGTTGTATATCTCCACATTTTTATCTATTGTTCCGAATACTTCGTTTTGCCATAATGTATCTCCTCTTGTATTAATTTTACTCAATACTCCGGTGGAATCAACTAAGATAAATGAAGAACTATCGGCAAGCAGTACGGTGTAAATTGTTGAATCCGATTTGACTTCCCCGATAATTTTATAACCCCCGGAAACTACCGGAATTGCTTCGTTTTTAAGTTGTTGACTAAACAATAACAAGGGGAACAATAAATGAATAATAAAAAAGTATTTCATAGCGTTAATGATTTCAATTTTTCTTAAGTTAAAATTAGCGAAAAATATTATTACAAATTTAATCAATTAAGTTGCTATAGCGACTTGTAACAGAGCAAATATTTTTTGCAGATGAATTTTTCCAAAATTAGAGTCAATCTTATTCTTACTTGCAAATTGAATTTAGCTGAGTCTATCTTTATATTTCTAAGCTAATATATTTTAAAGTTATGAAAAACATAAGAAACTTCAGCATAATTGCGCATATAGATCACGGTAAATCAACAATAGCCGATATGCTTCTTGAAAAAACGGGCACAATAACCGAGAGAGAAGCAAAGTCCCAGCTTTTAGATGATATGGAACTTGAACGCGAGCGTGGAATTACAATTAAATCCCACGCAATAAAAATGTTTTACACTGCCGATGACGGAATAAAATATGACTTAAATTTAATTGACACACCCGGTCATGTTGATTTTTCGTACGAAGTCTCTAGATCTTTAGCGGCATGCGAAGGTGCTTTATTAGTTGTGGATGCGGCTCAAGGCGTTGAAGCTCAAACTATAAGTAATTTATACCTTGCTATCGATGCGGGATTGGAAATTATTCCCATAATTAACAAAATTGATTTACCCGGCGCAATGACCGATGCGGTTAAGTCCCAAATAATAGATTTAATAGGTTGTAGCGACTCAGAAATAATTCTTGCCAGCGCAAAACAAAGAACCGGTTACAAAGAAATTTTGGAAGCTATCGTTAATAGAATTCCGCCGCCTGAAGGAGATGAAAATGCTCCTTTACAAGCTTTAATTTTCGATTCAATATTCGATTCATATCGCGGTGCTATTGCATACGTTAGAATATTTAACGGTATTCTTCACACAAAAGATCAAATTAAATTTTTTGCAAATCAAAATGTTTATCTTGCGGAAGAAATTGGAGTTTTGGGGTTAAAAAGAATTAAAACAAACGAGCTGAAAACCGGCGATGTTGGTTATGTGATTGCCAGTATTAAAGACGTTAAGGAAACCAGAGTGGGCGATACAATTACTCACGCAAAAAACGGCGCCGATAAACCTCTGCCCGGTTATAAAGAAATTAAACCGATGGTTTATAGCGGACTTTACCCATCAAATTCCGAAGATTATGAAAGTCTTAGGGACGCAATCGAAAAATTACAACTTAATGATTCGGCATTGATTTTTGTTCCGGAAACTTCCGCTGCTCTCGGGTTCGGTTTCAGATGCGGTTTTTTGGGAATGCTGCACATGGAAATCGTTCAAGAAAGATTGGAACGTGAATACGATCAGTCAATTGTAACAACTTTGCCGAATGTTGAGTATCGCGTTTATACAAAAAACGGAGGAGAAGTAGTGGTAGATAATCCGGCTGAAATGCCCGAGCTTGGAGAAATTGAACGAATTGAAGAACCGTTTGTAAAAGCCCAGATTGTTGTACCCAGCGAATATTTGGGTAACATAATGAAATTGGCAATGGATAAAAGAGGCGTTTATAAAAACACGACTTATATCGATCCTACAAGAGCCGATATCGAATATGAGTTTCCGCTTTCCGAAATTATATTTGATTTTTACGATAAACTTAAATCAACATCACGGGGTTATGCTTCTTTCGATTATGAATTTATCGGCTATAAACAATCCGATTTGGTAAAACTCGATATTCTGCTTAACGGTGAAAAAGTTGATGCGCTCTCAATTATTGTTCATAAAAGTAAAGCTTACGATTGGGGTCGTAAAGTCAGCTCAAAACTTAAAGAACTTATTCCGCGTCAAATGTTTGAAATTTCCGTTCAAGCTGCAATAGGAAATAAAGTAATTGCCCGGACAAACATCAAAGCATTAAGAAAAAATGTGCTGGCTAAGTGTTACGGCGGAGATATTACAAGAAAAAGAAAATTGCTCGAGAAACAAAAAGAAGGTAAAAAACGAATGAAACAAGTTGGAAATGTAGACATTCCGCAAGAAGCTTTTTTAGCGGTTTTACAAATTGAAGATTAAATTAATATTTTGAAACATTTTTTAGCTTTCAAGTTATAATAAAACATTATCAGGTAGAAGTCTTATATTAAATTTTTTTTAATTAGTTGAGGAAATAGATTGAACTCATCAAAGAATGAATTGAGAAATTCAAAGAAAAAAGAATTGGTAAAAACTCCAACGCAAAAATTTTTGGAATTTATTAAGAATTTATTGTTCGCAGTAATTGCGGCGTTAATAATCAAAACGTTTCTTATAGAAACTTCGCGGGTGCCCACAGGTTCAATGGAAAAGACAATTATGGTTGGGGATTTTCTTTTTGTTAACAAATTTATTTACGGATCTTCCTCGCCGCGAAATATTCCGTTTACCAATATTGAACTCCCGTATTTTCAACTGCCTGCGGTAAGGAATCCCGAGCATGGCGATATAGTTGTTTTTGAATTTCCCGGAGGCAGAGACGAATTAAAACCCAAAGAAATTTCCAACTATGTAAAAAGATGCATCGGTTTACCGGGCGATACTTTGGAAATTAAAAATAAAGTAGTTTACATTAACGGAAAAAGAGCGCATATTCCGCCGCATATTCAATACCTTATGGATTATATTTTACCTAAAGGCCAAACTCAACCCGATATTTTTCCGAAAGGCAGCGGATGGAATAAAGATAATTACGGACCGCTCGTTATTCCCAAAAAAGGCGAAATTGTTAAATTGACACCCCAAAATATTGAAAAGTGGAGAACTTTAATCAACCGTAACTATGGTAAAAACGTAGTTAGCGTTAGAGGAAATCAAGTTTTTATTGATAATAAACCGGCTGAAACTTACACTGTACCGCAAGATTATTATTTTATGATGGGTGATAACCGGGACGATAGTTTCGATAGCAGGTTTTGGGGATTTGTACCGCGCGAGAAAATTGTAGGGCAAGCTTTTATGATTTACTGGTCATGGAATCCCAGCATTCCATTTTCCGATTTTTTTAAGCTTCTCGGTTCAGTACGAATTAACAGAATAGCTAAATTAGTGCACTGAAACTTATCCGGGTGAATTTTATATTTTCTTTTTCATTAATCCTATTTTGTTCAGGTTATGAAGTTTAAATTGTTATTTTTCATTTTTCTGTTCTCAACAACCCAATTGGTTGCACAGCAAAAATATTTTATTTATTTCACCGATAAAGGAACGGGGGCTTCCAAATTACTTAAACAGGAAACATTAAATAAAACAGCCGGAAATTATCTTTCCGCAAGATCCATAAAGCGCAGAATTAAAACTATGGGAAAACAATTCTTTACTTACGAAGACGTTCCCTTAAACGCCGAATATTTGAGAATTTTGAGAGAAAATAATATAAAAGTGGACAAAAAGCTAAAATGGTTTAATGCCGTTTCGGCTTTTTTGAATGCCCGGCAAATTGACGGGATTAAAAAACTCAAATTTGTTAAAGAAATAATTCCGGTTAAAAAATTAATATTCCGGCAAGAAAATTCGGATAATTTTGCAAAATCTGTGCAAAGTTTTAATCTTACAATCCATAACTTCAACTACGGTCCTTCGTTCACCCAATATGAATTATCGGAAATACCTGAAATTCACGACTTGGGAATTAACGGAAAAAACGTAATAATCGGAATTTTGGATTCGGGTTTTAGATGGAAATTACACCCGGCGCTTGCAAACGCGCACGTTTTAGCCGAACATGATTTTGTATTTAACGATTCTGTAACGGCTAATCAACCTGGCGATACTTTTAATCAAGATTCCCACGGAACTGCGATATTTTCCTTAATCGGAGGTTTTGACGAAGGAAATATAGTCGGTCCGGCATTTCATTCCAATTTTGTATTAGCAAAAACCGAAAATGTTAGAAGTGAAACTCACATCGAAGAAGATAATTACGCGGCGGCACTCGAATGGATGGATTCAATAGGAGTGGATATTACAACATCTTCGCTTGGTTACAGTGAATTTGACGATTCAACCTTCTCTTACACTTATCAGGATTTAGACGGAAAAACAACAATTGTAACAAAAGCAGCCGAGCTTGCTTTTTCGAGGGGAATTTTGACAATTACGGCGGCAGGTAACGAGGGAAATAAACCATGGCATTTTGTTGATGCGCCGGCTGACGGCTTTAATACAATTGCGGTCGGAGCGGTAAATTCAATGAATGTAATTGCTTCATTTAGCTCACGCGGACCCACGGCAGACGGAAGAATTAAACCGGATGTAGATGCTCAAGGTGTAAGTGATTATGCGGCATCGGTTTCAGGTTCTTATGAAACAATCAGCGGTACTTCGGCTTCAACTCCAATTGTTTCGGGAATAGCAGGCTTGCTTTTATCGCAATATCCTTTTTTATCGAATATCCAGGCAAGGCATATCTTGTTAGTAACAGCCGGTAATGCCAACTCGCCGGATAATGATCGCGGTTACGGATTGGTTTCGGCTAAAAACGCACTTTTATTTCCTGCCGTTGAAGTAAATAACAATAAAATCGTTTTTCACAAGGTTTTTCTCGATTCTGCGGGAATCGATCCGAATACAGTAAAAATAATATATTCTGCTGTTAACGGCGGAAAACCAAAAACAAGGCAGTTAACAAAAGTAAATAATTATGAATACAACGTGGAATTTAACCTTTCCGAATTATCCGGGAATGTGGAATTTCAATTCGAGTACAATAATCTTGCGGGAAAACATTTTTTAGATCCTGCAAGCGAATTTTATAATTGGAAATCAGGTAATGAATTTGTAGAAAAAAAATCCAAGGAAATTCCGGACAATCTTTTCTTATTTAACAATTATCCTAATCCGTTTAATGCAAAAACTAATATAAAATATACGATTCCTAAATTTGAAGGGACCAAAACCGTACCGGTTAAATTGGAAATTTTCGATGTGTTAGGAAGGAAAGTAACTACATTGGTCAACAAATTACATTCGCCGGGTATTTATACCGTTGAATTTGATACTTCGAATTTATCAGATGAATTGCGGGGTCTTGCCGGCGGAGTTTATTTTTACAGGTTGGAAGTTGGTAGTTTTTTCGAAACCAAAAAAATGGTTTTATTGAAATAGTATAATATGACACTAATTGTAAATATCAATAATTGTCATAATTGTAGAAATTGAAGGTTTGGAAAGCAATTCCCAAACCTGAATTATTTTCCACCTCTTAAAGTTTCCGCATATTTGGTAGCGACCTCTTCAACAGATCTGCTTGAAATTAAATTATAAATTCTGTCTCTAAGTTCGCTCCATTCTTCGTGTAATGGACATGGATACTCGTCCGAGCATTCTTTTAGCCCGGTAACGCATTTTAAATTAATTACAGGTCCTTCAACTCTTTCAACAATTTCAAGAATAGAACTTTTCTTAGCTAAATTTGTAATTTTGAATCCGCCGCCCCTTCCTTTATAAGAATCGACGTATCCGTATTTAGCCATTCTTTGTAATATTTTAGCTAAATAATGTGCGGGAATTTCCTCTTTTTCGGCAATATCCGAAGACATAACCAAAGACCCTTTGGGCTGCATTGCGAGAAAAAGTATGGCTCTAATTGCATATTCGCCGGTTTTAGTGTATATCATTAATATCTCCTATTAAAATAATGAACATAAAGAATCTAATTGGAGTTTTTTATCCTAATTAAAATAAGTAAATAAGTACTTTTTGTCAAGTTTAACCAGCGTCAATTTTTTTTTAATGCCTTTTAAAAGAATAATTGATAATTTACTTGATTACTTCTATTAAATTTTAAATTTCGTTACTTTTTTGGAAATTTATGCTGAATTATGTCTGGTTAGCGCTATTGGTTTTGGGTATAGGAGTTGCATTAACACAAGATTTTATTGATGAATCTACTAACAAATATGCCAACGGCGTTCAAATTGAAGCTACCGTAAATTTCGATTCAACATTCAGTACAAACCGCGAAAAGGCTTTTGGCTCTACTCTTATTATTCCAAAAACTATATTTAATAAAGTCTATTCAGCAGATATTAAAAAAAATATCATACAAAAAGCAAAAATTTCTTTTAATCCCGGCAAAAATAAAACCACACTCTTCTTTAAAGTAAACGATTCCTCCCCGAAAATTTGGAAAGAAATGGCAAAAGTTTCCGGTAAAAAGGATGATCTTACCGGTGAAATTTTAAGTTTGGAGAAAATAAACAATACTCAAGCAAAGGTAAAATTCAGGCTGGAAAAAGTCAGTTTTATTAAAATGAAAGATGTAACTAATTCCGCTTTGGAATATGCGGGAATTGCGGTTAATATAGCATTGGGATTAATTGGAATTATGGCGTTGTGGTTGGGAGTAATGAAAGTTGCCGAAGATGCCGGATTAATCAAAATAATTGCAAATGCCGTTAAACCGGTTACAAGATTTTTATTTCCGGACGTACCGCCGGATCATCCTGCAATGGGCGCTATGATAATGAATATTTCAGCAAATATGTTGGGTTTGGGAAATGCGGCAACTCCTTTCGGTTTAAAAGCAATGGAGGAGTTGGATAAATTAAATCCGGAAAAGGGTACTGCAACAAATGCCATGTGTACGTTTTTGACTGTTAATACAGCTGGATTAACTTTAATTCCCGCTACGGCTATTGCCGTTAGAGCTGCCGCCGGAAGCAGCGATCCCGCTATTATTATAGGCACATCAATATTTGGCGCATCTTGCGCTACAATAACCGGAATAACTGCGGCAAAAATTTTAGAAAAATTTTCGATTCCGGGTTACAGTTTCAGAAAGACTATAAAATCTAATTTTAAAAAAATTGCTATATTTTTCGGCGCCTCGGCTCTGTTAATTTTTGCCGTTTCTGCAGGTTTGGGTAAATTATTCGGGACTGTTTTTAGCTTTATTACTCCGGATTTGTTCAAAAATATTATTCAGATTATTTCAATTTTAGCTATTCCAATGTTGATACTTCTCTTTATTGGTTACGGTGCAATAAAAAAAGTAAAAGTATATGAAAAATTTGTTGAAGGTGCCAAAGAAGGATTTGATGTAGCTGTTAGAATAATTCCGTATCTGGTTGCCATGCTTGTTGCGATTGGAATTTTTAGAGCGGGCGGGGCAATGGACTTTTTAACAATGATTTTAAAACCTTTTACCGATTTAATTGGAATGCCTGCGGAGGCTTTACCGATGGCATTAATGAGACCGTTATCTGGCAGCGGTTCCCTTGGTATTATGGCGGAAATAATTAAAGTGCACGGTCCCGATTCCTTTATCGGAATTTTAGTTTCTACTTTTTTTGGCAGTACGGAAACAACGTTTTACGTTTTGGCGGTTTATTTCGGCGCTGTTAATATTCAACGTACAAGGCATGCTTTGGCTGCGGGATTAATTGCCGATACCGCCGGAATTCTAGGCGCATTATTTATAGTAAAATTATTATTTGGATAAATTTAATTTTTAATTTAACTTCATCAAATCATTTTTATTTTTATTGTAAATCAATTGCTTTTTAGGATATGAAAGTATTTATTACCGGGAAAGTACCTAATATTTCCAAGGAATTGTTAATTGAAAACGGTTTTAAAGTAATTCAATATAAGGGTGATAATCCTTTAGAACCCGGCGCATTTTTAAAATCTGCGAAAAATGCAGATGCATTAATTACTCTGTTGCGCGATAAAATTGATAAAAAAGTAATCGATCAATTAAAAAATTGTAAAATTATTGCAAATTATGCCGTAGGTTTTAACAATATTGACGTGGAATATGCCGGGGAAAAGGGAATTGTAGTTACAAATACACCCGATATTTTAACCAACGCAACTGCGGATATTGCGATAAGCCTTATGTTAATGTGCGCACGGAGTTTATGTGAAGCCGGAAAATTTATGCGTGACGGCAAATTTAACGGTTGGCAACCTCAACTTTTTCTTGGTACGGAATTATCCGGTAAAACTTTTGGTCTTATTGGCGCCGGACGTATTGGAACCGCTACCGCAAAAAGAGCAAAGGCATTCGGGATGAAAATTATTTACTACAATAAATCTAAAAAAAACGATTTTGAGAAATCTACCGCCGCAAAAAAAGTAAGCCTGAATAAATTATTAAAATTATCCGATGTTGTTTCGGTTCATCTTCCGCTTAACGGAAAAACCTATCATCTTTTGAATAAAGATAATATGAATTTAATGAAAGATTCGGTTATTTTCATTAATACCGCGCGCGGTGAAATTGTTGACGAAAAATATTTAATCCGGTTATTAAAATCTAAAAAATTAAAATGCGCAGGTTTAGATGTTTTTGAAGGCGAACCGGCAATAAACAAACAATTAATTAAGCTGAAAAATGTTGCCCTGCTTCCGCATATTGGCAGCGCAACGGTAGAAACCAGAAATAAAATGGCTGAATTGGCAGCTAAAAACGTTATAAATGTTTTATCGGGTAAAAATCCGATTACTCCTGTTAAATAAAAATAATTGCTTATGAAAAAAAATATTTCCGTTCCTAAAATAGTTACGCATAAATTAAGCGAATTGCCGGCAACAGCTATTTGTGGAAACGATATAAGTTCTTCGTGCCTTTATGTTTCCGCTCTCGCTATTATTTACGCCGGTCAATATGCATGGTTGGCGTTATTAATTGTGGCTGCGGTTCTTTTTTTGTTTAGAAAAATTTACGGCGAAGTTGTAGGTGCTCTTCCGTTAAACGGCGGCGCTTATAATGCTTTATTAAACACAACAAGTAAATCCACAGCATCTTTAGCGGCTGCGTTAACCATACTTTCCTATATGGCTACTGCGGTAATTTCCGCAAGCGAGGCTATGCATTATGTTAATTCGCTTTTTGAAGGATTTCCCGTAATAACCGCCACTATTCTTCTTCTTGCATTTTTTATGGGTTTAACAATTATGGGAATAACCGAGTCGGCTAAATTTGCTATTGCTATCTTTATTACCCATTTAGTTTCATTGGTTATTTTATCCGCTGTGGCTGTTTTATTTATAGCCAATCATGGTCTGGATGTTTTATTTTCAAATTATGCGGCGCCAGTAAAAGGCGGACTTTTAACCGCGTTGTTTTTCGGATTTTCTGCTGCTATGCTGGGAATTTCGGGGTTTGAAAGTTCGGCTAATTTTGTTGAGGAACAAGAACACGGCGTATTTCCCAAAACTTTAAGAAATATGTGGATAGTTGTTAGTATCTTTAATCCGCTTATGGCATTTTTGGCTTTAGCTATTATAGCTCTTCCGGATGTCGCAAATCATCAGGAAGCTCTTTTATCTTATATGGGAAACATTGCCGGAGGAAAGTGGCTCTCGGTGCTTATTTCCGTAGATGCCGCTCTTGTTTTAAGCGGCGCTGTTTTAACTTCTTACGTTGGCGTAACGGGATTAATTGAAAGAATGACTCTCGATAGAATTATGCCGCAATTTTTGCTTCAAAAAAATAAAAGAGGAAGTTCGTATAGAATTATTATTATGTTCTTTCTGCTTAGTATTTCAATTTTATTAATTACGGAAGGTCACTTAGGAGCATTAGCCGGAGTTTATACTATCTCTTTCCTCTCGGTAATGATTTTATTTGCCATCGGTAATATTTTACTGAAAATTAAAAGGTCAAAATTACCCAGACCCGAAAAAGCATCGTGGATAGCTGTTATTTTGGCGTTAACTGCCGTTGGAATTGCAATTGTTGGAAATGCGATTATGAATCCCCCTTATTTAATTGTGTTTTTCCAATACTTTATTCCTACTATTTTGATAATAATCATAATGCTAAAACGCACGGTTATTTTAAAAGCATTACTTTACATGATAAGATACATGTTTCAACCAATTCAAAAATTTGTAATGAATTTGAACAAAAAGATAATAAAACAGATTAATGAAATAAATTCTCAAGAGTTCGTTTATTTTACGAAAGGTGACAGCGTTGCCTCGCTTAATAAAGTGATGTTATACATAAAAGAAAACGAGCAGACCAACAGGTTAAAAATTGTTACCGTTTTAGACGAGGGACAGAAGGTGCCCAAGCAATTTTTAGAAGATTTGGATGTTCTTAACCGCGAGTATCCCGAAATTGAAATTGAATTTGTTTCGTTAAAAGGAAAATTCGGACCCGAACTTGTTAAAGAACTTTCTGAAAAATGGAAAATTCCTATCAATTTTATGTTTATCGCCTCTCCGGGCGATCATTTCCCTTACCGAGTAGAGGAATTAGGAGGAGTAAGATTAATTATATAATTTGTATTGGAAATTAATTTTTCAATTGTTTGCGCTTGATTTAATATTTAATTTTCTATCATAAACTAAAAATTGTTTGCATATGAGAATTGGAATTCCAAAAGAAACAATATACGAAGAAAAACGCGTGGCTTTGGCTCCTGCGGGAGTTGATACTTTAATTAGAAACGGTCATAGTGTATTTATTCAAAACGGTGCCGGACTCGGCAGTAACTTTTCCGATGAGGAATACAGAAATGTAGGAGCGACAATTGTATATTCCGCGGAAGAAGCGTTTCAACGGGCGGAATTAATTGCAAAAATTTCTCCTTTAACGGAAGATGAAGCTTCGTTACTGCAAGAAAATCAAATTATATTCTCTTTCCTTCATTTGGCTGTCGGGCATAAAGCAATTATCCAAAAATTAATTGAGAAAAAAATTTCGGCGGTTAGTTACGAATTAATCGAAAAAAATGATCAACTCCCTGTTCTCCAATCCGTAAGTGAAATAGCCGGTCAGCTTGCCATTCAAGAAGGCGAACGGTTTTTAGGAAGCGACGTTAAAGGAGGAAGGGGAATTCTTTTAGGCGGAATTTCCGGCGTAGCGCCTGCAGCCGTGGTTATTTTGGGCGCCGGCGTTGTAGGATTAAATGCAGCCCGGGCGGCTTACGGAAGGGGCGCGCAAGTTATTGTACTCGATAAAGATTTAAGAAGATTGAGGAGAATTGAAAACTCTTTGTCTAAAAATATTACAACCGTTGCGGCAAATCCTTATACTATTTCCAGAGGCGTTAAATTTGCGGATTTGTTTATAGGAGCCGTACAGGTGAAAGGAGAAAAATCTCCCCATCTTGTAACCGAAGCAATGGTTAAAACCATGAAAAAAGGCGCCGTTATTGTTGATGTTGCAATTGATCAAGGCGGTTGTGTGGAAACAAGTTATCCGACAACAATTTCGAACCCTGTTTATACTAAACACGGAGTAATTCATTATTGCGTTCCAAATCTTCCGGCGTTGGTTTCAAGAACCGCCAGTTTCGGTTTAACAAATGCTACTATTGAATATATTCTTAATATTGCCGATAATGGTTTTATGAATGCTGTTATTGGAGATCCCGGACTTGCTAAAGGCGTATGCACTCATAATGGAATGTGTACTAACGAAATTGTTGCCGATACGTTTAACTTGGAATTTAGGCGTTTGCATTTTTTTTCAACAAATTAAAAACATTTAATAATGACTATAGATGAAGTAAAAACCGGTAAAACACGCCAAGCTGCCTGGATAAAGAATTATAATTCCAAGGTTTGTACGGCCGATGAAGCGTTAAAGGTTGTAAAATCACATGATAAAATTGTAGTGCAACCCGGTGGTGCGGCACCAATGGAATTAATTCGCGCCCTGGTTCGCAAAAAAGATGAATTGATGGATGTTGAAATTTATCATATCCTTATTGTTGGCGATTTACCGTATACAAAACCGGGAATGGAAAAACATTTTAAGCATAAAGCGTTTTTTATAGGGAAAAATACAAGAACGGCGGTTAACGATGGAAGAGCTGAGTTTATTCCTATTTTCTTATCCGAAGTTACGCTATTATTTAAAAAAGGTATTTTGAATGCGGATGTGGCTTTAATAAATGTTTCCCCGCCGGACGAACACGGATTTTGCAGCTACGGTATTGATGTAGGTAATATTAAAACTCCTGCGGAAAAAGCAAATATAGTTATTGCCCAAGTTAACAAAGAAATGCCGAGAGGTTTGGGAAATAGTTTTATTCACGTTAATAAATTGGATTACATTGTTGAACATGATGAACCTTTGATGGAACTTCCTCAAGTCGATCCGCATACTTCGCAAGAGGTTTTGGATGTTTATGATAAAATAGGGCAATATGTTTCCGAAATGATTGAAGACGGCTCCACTTTACAATTGGGAATCGGGGCTATTCCCGATTCTGTAATGAAATATTTAAGGGATAAAAACGATTTGGGAATTCATACCGAAATGTTTTCGGACGGTATAGTTGAATTGGTTCAAGAAGGAGTGATAAACGGAGAAAAGAAAACTCTTCACACAGGTAAAATTATTGCGGGATTTGTTTTGGGAACGAAAAAATCTTACGAATTTATTGATAACAATCCGATAATTGAATTTCATCCTCAAGAGTATGTAAACGACCCGTTTGTAATTGCTCAAAATAATAAAATGGTCGCTATCAATTCCGCAATTGAAATTGATTTAACCGGACAAGTCTGCTCTGATTCAATTGGAACAAAGCTTTACAGCGGTATTGGCGGACAAGTGGATTTTATAAGGGGCGCAGCCCATTCCGAAGGCGGTAAACCTATTATTGCTCTTCCTTCAACAACTAAAGATTTTAATATTTCCCGTATTGTACCAAAATTAAAAGAAGGCGCGGGAGTAGTTACGTCAAGAGGCGATGTGCATTATGTAGTTACGGAATACGGCGTGGCTCAGTTGTTTGGTAAATCCATTCAAGAAAGGGCTAAAGCTCTCATCAATATTGCTCATCCCAAATTTCGCGATGAATTAACGGAATATGCAAAAGAAGTTTATCACATATAAATGATTGCTGCTATCGGTGATATACACGGTTGCTTTTTTACTTTAGTCGAATTGGTTGAACTAATTAGGGAAAAATATCCTTCAATAAAAATTTATTCTGTTGGCGACCTGATTGACCGCGGTAAAAACAGCTACGAGGTTATAAATTTTATTATTAATGAGAATATAGAATTTACAGCCGGAAACCATGATTATATGTTTTATCATTTCTTTAAGAAACCGGCAAGTATTTTCGCCAGATCATGGTCCTTTAACGGAAGCGAGGCAACACTAAAATCATACGAGAAGCATGAGAATGAATTGTTTAAACATATTGATTTTATTAAAGAAGCTCCGCTAATGCTTAATTTAGACGATTGCTTTTTATCACATGCGGGAATTTCAATTCATTACAAAAAAAGACTTCCCCCCAATTTTAAGAATGATCAGGATATACTGAAGAAGTTTGTGGAACAAGATTATTACGAGGATTTTGGCGTAATGTGGAACAGATTACCGTTAATGGATATCGGTAAATTACAATTGGTTGGGCATACAAGGCAGGAAGATGTTAGAATTGACGAGAAAGCAAATGCGGCTTATATTGATACGGGCGCTTTTACGGGTAAAAAGTTAAGCGCCGTTATAGTGGAAAAGAATAAAATTATAGATAAATTGAGTGTAAAGACTAATTTGAACGATATTGTATAATAGGGCAAAAATTTTGTATCATCATTTATATATTGCTAAAAACACTTCAATTAAATAATTTTGGTTAACTGAAAACAAACATGGAGGTTTATCGAACTTTTTTACTATTTATTATTAATTTAGGATAGGGTAGAACCATCTTAAGCTTTAAGAGATATTTGGTTAAAAGGGAAATAAATAAAATTTTGTTTCCTTTATTTTTTATGTTTATGGTTATCTCACTATACTTCGGTACAGATGGGGAAGCCGGTAGTATGGAAATTAACGCCTCTTCTTTAATTAACTTTCCTCATAATTATACTAATCATTTTTATACAGACATGTTATCGGATTCGACCAAGGAAAAAGGCAAAATTAAAAGTGACTCTTTAACTGCCGACAGTTCCAAGGTAACAATAGTCGATTCAATGGCGTTAGATTCTACGGCAAGAATAAAATACTTTAAATTCAAATTAAAACCCCAAAAATATATCTCTCTTGTACCGCCGAGGAAATATAGCTTTTTTGCGTATCCGTCAAAAAGATATTTATACAGAAAAGTCGAGCTGGATTCGACAGGCGAAAATGTAATTATAAAACAATACTTCGGGGATAAGGAATTAAGCAGTTCGTTAAAAATCCCGCTCGATCAATATATTAATATGATGTTGAAGGAAACCAATAAAAACGATTGGGAAAAATTAGCATACAAATATGAATTGAAATCCGGTAAAAAAGATTTAAGCAAGTTGTTATCCGATATTACAAAGATTGACATCCCTCTGCCAAGCGTTTCGTTTTTAAGTATTTTCGGCCCGCCAAGAATAAGTTTACGAATAAACGGAGCCGTGGATATTCACGGCGCTTGGCGAAACGAAACTACCGAAGGCGTTACCGCTTCACTATTGGGAAACACAAGAAATGAGCCCGATTTTAAACAGCAAGTTCAAATAAACGTTAATGGAACTATTGGAGATAAATTAAAAATTTCGGCAGATTGGAACACCGAAAGGGATTTTCAATACGAAAATCAATTGAAGCTTAAATATACCGGTTATGAAGACGAGATTATTCAATCGATAGAAGCCGGAAATGTTTCGCTGCAAACTTCACCTCTGGTCGGAGGTAGCGAGGCTCTCTTCGGTATTAAAGCAAAGTTTAAGATGGGTCCGTTTACCCTTACATCTATCGCTTCGCAGAAAAAGAGCGAAGTTGAAGAAGTCTCGGTTACCGGAGGTTCCGAAAAAAATAAATATGAAATTCATGCATACGATTATTCCCGTAATCACTTTTTCTTGGATACAGTTTATGCTTCAACGGCACCCGACCTGAATATGTTTCATAAATATTACGGAAATGCCAATCCCGTTGTAATTCCTTTTTACAGGGTAAAAGATTTGGAAGTTTGGAAAACCACTACGGCAAGAATTGATCCCCAAAAAGAAAGACGCGGTAACGCTTTTATAGATTTGAACTATAGAACAGGAGTCGATTCAACTATACAACCGTACGGACCCAAATGGCGGCAGAATGCAGGAAACCCCGTCCCGGGCAAATCGGAAATAGGTTCGAGATTCGTTCTGCTAACTCAAGATGTGGATTACGATTACAATCCGGACGTAGGTATTATAAATTTGAAAACGCAAATTCAAGATGACGAAGCGCTGGCGGTTGCTTATAGAATTGAAGGACCGCCGGGAAGTCAAGACCGTTATTACGGCGAATTCTTGCGGGAATCCGGTTCCGATACTTCGGCTACAATTGTGCTTAAACTTGTTAAACCCAGAAAACTTCAACCCGGCGGAACTTTTGCGGAAGCTTGGCGTTTGCAGTTGAAAAACATTTATCCTATTGGCGGAAGAGATATCAAAAAGAAAGGATTCAAATTCGATATTAATTATATTGTTCCCGGTCAAGAACCGGTGGATAATTACAACGGTCAAAATTTGCTGCAAGCTTTCGGTTTGGATACTAGAGATGAAAGTGGTACCGGAGGTCCGGACGGTGCATTCGATTGGGACCCCGGTAGAACTATTTTACCAAAAACCGGAGAAATTATTTTCCCGGTATTGGAACCTTTCGGCAAACAATTTCCATTATCCGATAAAAACCTTGCTTATCAATCGGTTTACGATACTACCGTTACGTTTGCCAAGCAAGATAAAGCCAAAGATAAATTTATATTGGTCGGCGAATATTCCGCTTTGTCTTCTTCGGTTTATAATATTGGCTTTAATGTTGTGGAAAATTCGGTGAGGGTTACCTTAAACGGAGCCGAGTTAAAAGAAGGCGTTGATTACAGCGTGGACTATAATATCGGGCAGGTTATTATTAGAAATGAAGCCGCGCTGGTAACCGGCGCTAATTTGAAAATTACTTACGAAAAAAACGACCTCTTTCAATTGGCTTCAAAAACTTTAATCGGTTTCAGAGGTCTTTACGATTTTGATAAAAAAACAAAGTTCGGATTTTCTTATTTAAACTTAAATCAAAAAACATTAAGCGATAAAGTTAGAATAGGCGAAGAACCACTTAACAATTCCATTTTAGGTTTGGACTTTCAAACGGGATTTAATTTGCCATTTTTAACAAAAGGGTTGGACTATCTGTTTTCTACAAAAGAAATGTCAACGGTTAACCTTAAAGGCGAATTTGCTTATATGAATCCCGACCCGAATACAAAAAAGAGTACAATTTCCAGTGACAAGTCTAAAAGTATTGCCTACATTGACGATTTTGAAGGCGCAAAAAGAATTATACCGATTGGAGTTGGATACACCGGTTGGAAGGATTTGAGCGTTCCCGATAATATGCTTGGTATAGGAAATTTATCCAAACAAGAACAAATGGATTATAAAGGGAAGACTTACTGGTATAATTTTCTGCCTTCTAATGTTACCGTAAAAGATATTTGGGGCAACAGAAAAAAAGCTGCGCGCGAAGACCAGCAAGTTACTGCATTGGATTTGGTTTTTGATCCTTCTAAAAGAGGTACTTACAATTATACTCCTAATCTCAATACTCCCGAAGAAGTTTGGGGGGGAATGATGAAAGGGCTTTCCACTACCGCTAGTAATTTGGTGGAGGAAAATATAGAATTTATTGAATTTTGGTTGCACGTCGATGAAGCTCCGCCGGGAAGTAAGATTTATATTGACTTGGGACAAATATCGGAAGATGTTATTCCGAATAACAAACTCGATACGGAGGATAAAAATCAAAATGATTTAATTGATAACCAGGATGAAGATACGGGAATGGACGGCTTGACGGATGCCGAAGAAAGGGCTAAATTCGGTAACACTTTTAATGATCCCAGCAATGATGATTTTTCTTTTACGCAAGGTTCTTTTAACTATGTTAAAATTAACGGCTCGGAAGGAAATGCCACGTTAACCGATATAGGTAAAATTCCCGATACCGAAGATTTAAATAGAAACTTTACTTTGGATAAAGTAAACAGTTATTTTAGATATGAAGTGCCGATTGACACAAACAGGGCAACTAATAAATTTATTAGCGGCGGCGGAGATAATGACAATTGGTATCAATTTAGAATTCCGTTGCGTGAATTTGTTGAAAAGGTTGGAAATCCGAGTTTTACTGTTATTGAAACAATTAGATTATGGATTAACGGAGTTTCCAAACCCGTTCACTTGAGATTTGCGGAACTAAATTTGGTAGGAAACCAGTGGCAAAAAGTTTTAGTCCCCGGAAAAGTTGAAGAGGACGATACTACATTAGTTGTATCAACTATAAACTTTGAGGATAATCCGGAATATACTTCACCGCCCGGTGTGCAAAGGGAACGCGACAGAAGCAAACCGGATCAAGAAGTGTTTAAAAATGAACAGTCTTTGCTTTTGAAAGTTAATAATATGCAAGACGGTGATTCGAGGGAAATTGTTAAATACCTGTACAGACCTTTAGATGTTTTTAGTTATAAGGAAATGAAATTATTCGTTCACGGTGATTTAAACGATAGTCCTGGTTCGATTTCGTATTATCAAGACGCGGATAATTACGGAGCCGAAGTTTATTTTAGATTCGGAGCCGACACTGCAAACTTTTACGAATACCGGCAACCGGTTAAACCCGGATGGAACGAAATTGATATCCCGTTTTCGGATTTAACCGCAATAAAACAAATAAGACCGGATCCGAATGAATTATTCTCAGTGCCGGTAAAAGGTTTTCCGGGGCATTCTTTTGGTATTAAAGGGAATCCTTCGCTTACTCAAATTAATTTTTTCATTTTCGGTATTGTTAATCCCGTGCAAAATAACGATAAAGGCGATATCTCCGGCTCGTTATGGATAAACGAATTAAGAGTTTTAGGTGCTGACGATACTAAAGGATGGGCTTATAGCGCATCGGCGCAATTTAAATTTGCCGACCTGATGAATATTAATTTAAATTTAAGTCAAACAGATCCTTATTTTCATAGATTAAATCAACGGTTCGGCTCAAGAATAGACAGAAAGAAATGGGGAGGGTCGGTTAATTTCGATCTGTTAAAACTGATTCCGCTTAATTTATCCGGCAGCTCATTCAGAATAAATTATTCACATAACGAATCTATTGCTAAACCGTTATACGTGCCCGGCACTGATATAAACGTGGAAGAAGCGGCTAAAAAAATAATAGAAAAAAGAGTAACCGAAGGCGTAGATAAAAAACAAGCCGAGCTTGAAGCAAATAACTTTAAATCGGAAACTCAAACCATCAATGTTTCCGATACTTGGGCGGTTCCTTCTATTAAAATTAGATTGCCTTCTAAAAAGTGGTACGTGCGCGATATTATTAACGGTTTAACCTTCGGATTTAATTATAATAAATCCAGAAGCCGCAGTCCTACTACCCTATTTTCTAAAAGCTGGGTATGGAATGCAAATGCAAAATATACTTTGAATTTTAGCAGAAATAACTTTATCTATCCCGCTAATATTCCGGTTATTGGAGCGCTATTCAGGATATTTAAAGATTATAGAAATGTTAAACTTTATTTTACTCCTCAAACTTTTAATACCGGGTTATCGGCAAATAGAAAAAGGTCTGCTAACCAAAGCAGAACCGCAAATGCAAAATTAAATATTCAGCGGGATTTTACCGCTAAGAGGAACTTCGGATTTAATTGGAAATTAACAGAAGGCGGATTTCTTAATTTGAGTTTTAATTATAATGTTAACGTGGCTTCTTCTTATGCGCATCTTTTAACTGAAAACGGCAAAGACAGACTGGAGCGCGATATTTGGCGGGATATTTTCCACGGTCCTATATTCGGAAAAGATTTTAGATACGCTCAAACGCTCAGCATTAAAACACGACCTAAATTACCGTCTTTGTGGAATTTGGATAAGTATTTTACAATAAACATGGGTTACAATGTAAATTACAATTGGCAAAATAATTTTCAACAAGAAGAATTAGGAAGAAGCGCAGGCTTTACCAACAGAATTTCCGCCAGTTTAACATTAAAGCTGAAAGCATTGACGGCGCCGTTATTTAGAAGCAGAAAAAAACCTGCCGTTAAAGGTAGAAACACAAGAAGAAATTCGAATTCCGGAAGAGGCGGCAGAAGAAGAAGGGGAAGCAGAGTATCGAGAAATGTTGATAAAGAATTGAAAAAGCAAAATGAAAAAATAAAAGAAGAAAAGAAAAAATATTTGACGCGTGAACCGGGTGTAAAAGTCGATTCGCTTGAAAACATTAAAGAAACAGATAGTTTGAAGGTAAATAATAAAACTCATGTTGTTAAAAAAGCTTTGTTGTTCCTAAGAAATGCCGTAAAATGGCTCCTTTTTGATTACGAACAAATTACGTTTAACTTTTCGCAAACTAATTCACAGTCGGGCTCCGGATTAAAAGCCGAAGGTACCGGTTTTACTAATTTTTGGGGTTTTAACCAATATGACGATAACGGTCCCAGCCGCGCATTTATGCTTGGTCTGTCTTACGATGTTGGTCCCCGTGCGCCAAAGGGGAATTTGTCCGATAGATTTTCACAAAAAAACGACTTTAGTTTTAGAACATCAAGACCTTTGTGGCAAAATGCATCGATAGATATTGACTGGAAAGTCGGTTGGGGAATGAACAAATCCACGCGGCTTACTACGGATGAATTTGGAAATGTTACAATAAACACAATAACTTCCACAGGAACTTTGAACAGATCGTTTCTTTATTTCCCGTTATTTTTGTCGAAAGCCGGAATTAAAGAAGTTAACGATATTTATCAAAATGATCCCGAGAAAAATTTATCGGAAGCTTTTGTTTCGGGCTTTGAGAGTTTTTCGTTATTATCAAAAATTCCTTTACTTGCCGACGTTGCCAAATATATTCCCAGACCGAATTGGAGGATAAATTGGAGAGGACTCGAAAAAATATCATTCTTTAAGGGATTTGCTCAAAGCGTTTCTTTATCCCATGCTTATACTTCGGGCTATACCGAATCTTGGCGAATTGATCCCGACGGGAGAACTCAAATTCAAAGCCAACGTATTACTTATGGTTTTTCGCCTTTAATTGGCATTAATGTTTCATTCAAAAAATTATGGGAGGGTAACTTAAGCGGCTCAATTAAATATTCGGCAAAATCTTCTTTCGATTTAGGCGCATCTACAAGAAATATTAATGAATCGCTTTCCAAAGATATTAGCATAACTGCAAGTTATTCAAAATCCGGGTTCAGTTTACCGTTGTTCGGATTATCGCTTAAAAACGATATAGAAATTTCATTATCTTATACAAGCAGCAGAAATTCGGTTGTGGTTTTTGAAATGGATAATTTTACCGAAGAGGGAAAACCTCAGGATGGAACAACCAGAACGTCGATTGAACCGAGAATTAAATATGTTATCAGTTCAAAAGTTACATTGTCGTTATTTTATAAACGGACATCCGTGGCGCCGGAAGGAGCTTCAAGAATTCCGCCTACAACAACAAACGAAGCAGGCTTGGATGTTCACATTACAATTCAATAAAAGGAAATAAATAAATGAAAAAAAAACTGTTATGGGTAGATGACGAAATTGAACTTTTGAGATCCCATATAATTTTTCTGTCGGAAAAAGGCTACGATGTTGATTCGGTTACTAACGGCAGCGATGCAATTTCCAAAATTAAAGAAATTCAATACGATTTGATTTTTTTAGACGAAATGATGCCGGGAATGGGCGGTTTGGAAACATTGTCAAAAATAAAAGAAATAAATCCGAATATTCCCGTTGTAATGGTTACCAAAAGCGAAGAAGAATCTTTAATGAATGAAGCAATCGGCAGCAAAATTAGCGATTACCTGATAAAACCCGTTGTCCCTTCGCAAGTGTTACTCGTTTGTAAAAAAATATTTGAATCAAAAAAAATTTCGGGCGAATATGTGGCAAAAGATTATTTGCAGGATTTTAATGAAATATCGAGAAAATTATTGGATAAGATGGATTACAAAAGTTGGATCGAAATTTATACTAAACTTGTGGGATGGGAATTGGAAATGGACGAACATCCCGAAATCGGTTTGAGGCAAACATTAAACGAACAGAAAAAGGAAACGAACCAAGAGTTTTCAAAATTTGTTGAGAAAAATTATTTGAATTGGTTGGAAAATCCAAATTCCGAAAATACGCCTGTTCTTTCTCCTCAAATTATGGAAAAATATGTTTTCCGGCATTTACGTAATTCCGATGGACCGGTTTTCTTTTTTATTTTGGATTGTTTAAGATTAGACCAATGGTTTGTGCTTGAAAAAACTTTAATAAATTTATTCGATATCCAAAAAGAATATTTTTACTCCATTCTTCCAACTGCAACTCCGTATTCGCGTAATGCGCTTTTTAGCGGATTGTTCCCTTCGCAAATTGCCAAAAGATATCCCGAACTTTGGGGCGAAAAAAAAGACGATGAGAGAAGTCAAAATAAATACGAAAAAGATCTTTTACAGCTTTTATTGAACAGAGAAAAAATTGAGTTGAAAACGGATTTAAAATACATGAAAATTATTGATCCCGAAGTCGGAAAATCTTTCGAACAAAATATTTCTTCCCACAAAAAAACACATTTTATGGCGGTGGTTGTAAATTTTTTGGATATGCTTGTTCACGGCAGATCGGATTCCGATATCCTTAAAGAAATTGCGCCCGACGAATCCGCCTACAGATCCTTAACTAACAGCTGGTTTATGCATTCTTCCCTGCTCGGAACTTTCCGTAAAATAGCCCAAATGAAAAATGCTAAAATTATTCTTACTACCGATCACGGCAGCATAAGAGTTCATAGAGGCGCTAAAGTTTTGGGTGATAAAGAAGCGTCTAAAAATTTAAGATTTAAATTCGGCAGAAATTTAAAGGTGGATGCCAAGCATGCGCTTTATATTCGCGACCCTGAACGGTATATGTTACCAAGAAGAGGCGTTACAATTAATTATATAATTGCAAAGGAAGATTATTATTTCGTTTATCCTACGGATTACCATAAATATTTAAGTCATTATAACGATACATTTCAACATGGCGGTATATCGATGGAAGAAATGATTTTACCGGTGGTTTTTATGGAGAGCAAAGCATAATTGGATTTACCTTTTTCAAAAATTTCAAACTCGCAGACAAAAACCAAAAACATTGCAAAAGAATTTGCCGGGTTGATTAAACCTGGCGACTTTGTTGCGCTGAACGGAAATTTAGGATCCGGTAAAACTTTTTTTATTAAATCTGTTTGCGAAATGTTAGGTATATTTAACGTGAACAGCCCTACTTTTGCAATTGTAAACGAATATTCGGGCCGGTACAAAGTTTATCATTTTGATTTTTACAGATTAAAATCAATCGAAGAGCTTTATGATATTGGGTACGAAGACTATTTAATTGATACAAACGCAGTTGTTTTTGCCGAATGGGCGGAAAATTTACCGCTCGCTCTTCCCGAACACAGATACGAAATTTCATTATCTTTCGTCGATGAAAATTCCAGAAAAATTTCTATAAAAAAAATATGACACCGGTTTTATCCATAGAAACAAGCGGCGAACTTTGCAGTGTTGCAATAATGTTAAACGAAACCAACTTTTCGGAGTTCAATTATCTACAAAAAAATATACATTCCGAAAAAATTATTGGAATGATTGATGCTTTGTTAAATACTTCCGGGCTTTCAATTAAAGATATTAAAACAATTGCGGTTTCTAATGGTCCGGGTTCTTTTACGGGATTGCGAATAGGTATGACAGTAGCAAAATCAATTGCGTTCGGATTAAATATTCCTGTAATTCCCGTTCCCACATTTTACGCAGCCGCGTATCAATTGAGCGAATATTTGGAAGAAGGACAAAAGTTCATTATTGCAAATAAATTAAACGCTTCGGAAATTTACGTCGCTAAATTCCAAACTACCGGTGAAAACTTCAAAATATTAGACGAAGTACGGGTAATTAACAAAAGTGATTTTCCGGAGTATTCAAAACAGAATTTTTTAATTTTCGGAAGTTATGGAAATAAGAACTGGGTAGATTTACCCAATGCTAATTTTATGGCAAAGTGGGCTTATTTTTTTGGCAAAGATTTATTAACTTATAACTTCGATTATATTGAACCGAATTATTCTAAAAATTTTATACCAAGGATTAAAAAATGAGAAAGATATTTTTTCTTATATTAGTCTTTTTCGCAAGCACAGCTTTTGCGCAGATTGGTCAACCTAAAATTTCCGCAATGCATAAAAAATTCGATTTTGGAAAAGTTGCGCAGCACAGATTTGTTTCGCATGATTTTATCATATACAATACCGGTACAAGCCCATTAAAAATTAAAAATGTAAAATCGTCTTGCGGATGTACGGTGGCAAAACCGGCGAAAAACGAAATAGCTCCGGGGGAGTCTGCTAAAATTTCCGTAACGTTCAATACGGACAGCAGAACGGGAAATCAAAGGAAACATATTTATATTTACAGCAACGATCCGGCAAATCCGGAATTCAGATTAAGTATTACGGCAAGAATTGTAAAAGATAAATCTCTTTTGAATGATTCGCCTAAAATACAACTTTCAACCAACAGATATAATTTTGGGGTTGTAAAAGAGGGAGAAAAATTAAAACTTAAAGTAAAAGTTAAAAACGCCGGGAAAAAGCCTTTACATATTAAGGAAGTTCAATCGAGCTGCGGGTGTACTGCCGCTTTATTGAGCAGTAAGGTTTTAAAACCGGATGAAACCGGAATCTTGAATATAACATTCGATACGGCTAAGCGGGTGGGAAAAATTTCCAGAACAGTTTCGCTGCTTTCCGATGATCCCGAAAATCCGATGGAAACAATCACTTTATTTGTAGATATAAAAAAAGGTAAATGATGGGCTGGTTAAAAAGATCAAAAAATAAAATATCACCGGAGACAAAGAAAAAAGTTTTACCGGACGGTCAATGGATAAAATGTAATAGTTGCGGCGAATTATTGCACGTTAAACAGTTGGAAGTTAATTCGTGGGTATGCTTAAAATGCAATTATCATTTTAGAATTGGAAGTGAAGAATATATTAAAATTTTGTTGGATGAAAATTCATTTAAAGAATTGGATAAAAAAATGAAATCGGCAAATCCGCTTAATTTTGTCGATACAAAAGATTATAACGAAAGATTAAAAGCCACGATGAAAAAAACCGGATTGAACGATGCGGTTAGAACCGGTTTGGGCAAAATAAACGGTAAAAAAGTAGCTTTCGCTGCAATGGATTTTAAATTTATAGGCGGAAGTATGGGCTCGGTAGTGGGCGAAAAAATTGCCCGTGTTATCGATAAAGCTTATGAACATAAAATTCCGTTAATCATAATTTCGCAAAGCGGCGGAGCAAGAATGATGGAAGGGGCGCTTTCTTTGATGCAATTGGCAAAAACCAGTTCAAGACTTGCCCGGCTTTCAGAAGCAAATATTCCGTATATTTCAATTTTAACCGATCCTACAACCGGAGGAACTACCGCCAGTTATGCTATGCTTGGCGATTTTAATATAGCCGAACCGGCTGCGCTTATTGGTTTTGCCGGACCCCGCGTAATTAAACAAACAATAGGAAAAGATTTGCCTAAAGGTTTTCAACGTTCGGAATTTGTTTTGGAAAAGGGATTTGTAGATATGATTGTAGATCGAAAAGAAATGAAAAATAAAATATCTTTATTAATCGAATACACAACGTAAGATATGTTAAATTTAAATTACTTCTTTATTTGACGCGTTAACTTTGTTAATATTTCCAAAGCGTAATTAATATCCTCTAAAGTATTTTCTGCACTGAATGAAAAGCGGATTGTTCCTTCGGCGTATTTTTTGCTTTTTCCCATTGCTTGTATAACATGAGATGCTTTTACTGTTCCCGAAGTACAAGCGGCGCCGTTAGATACGGCAATGCCGTTAATATCCATAAACATCAAAATTGATTCGGAATCAATTTTGTAACAATCGGGAATTAAAGTCAAACTAAGAATATAAGGCGAATTATTTCCGGATTCGTTAATCCTAATGCATTTGTCGTCCAACAATCCCAATTCTTTTTTGAAGTATTCCCTTAAACTTTTAACGTATTCAAAGTTGTTTTGCATATTTGACGAAGCAATTTTAACTGCTTCGGCTAAACCAACAATACCCGCAACATTTTCGGTTCCGCCTCTTCTGTTACGCTCTTGAGAGCCGCCATAAATTAAAGGCATCATTGGCGTTCCCGCGCGAATGTATGCGATACCGGTTCCTTTTGGGCCGTTAATTTTATGTGCGCTTGCGGTTAGTAAATCAACTCCCGCTTTTTGTAAATCAATTTTTTCTTTACCGAATTTTTGTACTGCGTCTGTATGAAAATAAATATTTCTACCCCGAGTTATTTTTACAAGTTCATCTATATCATTTTTGATTCCGGTTTCATTATTTGTGTCGATAACTGAAATTAGTAGTAATTCCGAATCCAAACCGGTTAAATATTTTTCAAGGATCTTGGAAGTCAGCTTTCCGGATTCATCAACTTCCATTAATTTTGTCCTAAAATTTTCAGACTGGAGATGTTTAAGGGTATCCAAAACGGATTTATGTTCGGTAGCGGTTGAAAGGATTAAATTTCTTCCGGATTCCAAGTATCCGGTTTTTGCCAAACCCTGAATAACGAAATTATTCGATTCGGTTCCGCTGCTTGTAAAATAAATTTCGCTTGCATCGCAATTTAAAAAACCGGCAATAATTTCTCTTGATTCTTCAACAGCCACTTTTGCTTTCCTTCCGAAAGAATGAACGGAGGAAGGATTGCCGAATTCATCTTTAAAATAGGGAAGCATGGCTTCCAAAACTTTTGGATGCAATTTTGTTGTTGCGGAATTATCAAAATAAACGTTTTTTTTCATAGAAGATTTTTTTAGTGTGGTATATGCCTTAATGAAATATCGCCGAAACGGATTTTTTCGTATTGCTCGTTGTTTTTTAGTATTAAAGAACCGTCTCTGTCAATATCATCAAAGATACCTGTTTTAGTTTCGTTCCCAGTAATTATTTTTACCTTTTCTCCAATCATTCTGCATTTGCTTCTCCAATCGTTTAATATTTTCTGTGGTGAATCAACTACATAAAAAAGGTTTTCTTCAAAAATATTTAATAACTCACTCAACAATCTTTCCCTGTTTACAAGCGTTTTGCTTTCCAATCTGATTGATGTGGGTTTAATATCGAATTGACCTGAAAAATTGGGTTGGTTAACGTTTATTCCAATTCCTACTACGGCTTTATCAATTTTTGTCCCTTTTGACGAACTTTCGATTAAAATACCCGCCACTTTTTTATTGTTAATCAGTACATCATTAGGCCATTTTAAATCAATATTCAACTGGTATAAATTTTCTATTGATTGGGCAACGGAAAGTGAAGCGGCTAAATTTACCAAGTTAATTCTTTTTAACAAAGTTTTATTATTAAATAAAATTGAAAAAGTGAGATTAAGTCCTTTATTACTCAGCCATGATTTATTCCTTCTTCCCTTGCCGTTGGTCTGGAATTCCGCAAAGAGTAATGTTCCGTTTTCCAAACCGGAATTATTCATTAAATAATTGTTTGTAGAATCGGTTTCTTCAACATATATAAAATTTCGTCCGATATAATCGGTATCGAGTTTTATATCAAAATCTTCATAACTGAACATTTAACTTCCTTTATTTATTTGGTATGTTAATTTGACAGTAAATCTGACAAAATTTATATAAATATGCAAAAATGACATAGACTAAGTAAAAATGACAGTTTATTAAAAAAATAACGGGAAATTCATAACTTATTATTATACAATAATTTACGGCAATTATTAAAAGTTGGCATATCTATTGTAATTAGTTAAGCAAAAATACAAAAAAATCAACAAAAAAAGGAGGAATGAGCCATGACACTAGTAAAATTTGAACCTTTCAAAG
>JALSTI010000256.1 GCA_026983795.1 Melioribacteraceae bacterium | reverse complement strand
ATTAAGGGAATGATTAAAGGAGCTAAAGAGAGAAAACAAAGAAATGAAAAATCGAAACAAAATGCAAAAATGTTTTCTTTCTTAAACGGCATGCAATCGCTTCCGAAAGCATTGGCAAAGCATCTCGATGTTCTCTATAATACCGGAGTAAATAGTGTAATGCGTTCGGGAAACGGATACAAAATATCCTTTTCACAAAACGGAGAGACAGCCGAATTATATACGAACTTTATTCTGTCTACGGTTCCCGCTTATGTAGCGGCTAATATTTTTAATGAATTGGATACGGAACTATCTTTTCATTTAAACAATATCTATTATCCTCCGGTGTTAAATCTATTTTTAGGTTTTAAAAAATCCGATATCGGTCAAACTTTAGACGGGTTCGGTTTTTTAATTCCAGGAAAGGAAAAGAAAAGCTTTCTCGGCGCTATTTGGAGTTCGGTAATATTTCCCAAACGGGCGGATGAAAATAACGCAGCATTTACTATTTTTATCGGCGGCGCCAGATCCCCGGAATTATTTAATTTAGACAAAGATCATTTGGTTTCAAGGGTAATTGAAGAATTTAAACAAATTATGAAAATATCATCCGATCCGGTTTTTATAAAAAAACGTTTTTGGCAAAAAGCAATTCCGCAGTACAATTTAGGCTATATTGAACATGAAAATTATTTCGATAAATTTGAAAAAGAAAATCCGGGAATATTTTTAAGCGGCAATTACCGTGGGGGAATTTCCGTAGGAGATTGCATTAAAAACAGCGATATAATTGCAAACAAAATTACTAAGATTAATAATAATTCATAATTCAAATTTTTAAATTAAAGGGGTTTTTATGTCAACATTTCCAATTAAACGAATGCGCAGACTGCGTTATAATCCGAAAATTAGGGATATGGTTCGCGAAACATATCTGCATACAAACGATTTAATATATCCGTTATTTGTTTGTCCGGGCAAAAACATAAAAAAAGAAGTCAAATCGATGCCCGGAGTGTTTCAAATGTCTATAGATGTGTTGGTAAACGAGTGTAAGGAAATAGTGGATTTAGGAATACCGGCGGTAATTTTATTCGGAATCCCGGAACACAAAGACGAAATGGGCTCGGAAGCATACGACGAACACGGAATTATTCAACGAGCAATCAGAGCTGTTAAAGCCGAAGTAAAAGATTTGGTTATAATTACTGATGTTTGTATGTGCGAATATACTTCACACGGACATTGCGGAATACTTAAGGGAGACGAAATACTAAACGACGAGACTATCGAACTGTTGGCAAAAGAAGCTATAACACATGTTGAAGCCGGCGCCGATATGGTTGCGCCTTCTGATATGATGGACGGACGGGTTGAAGCTATCAGAAAAGGCTTGGACAATCATGGATTTAAAAATATACCTATTATGAGTTATGCGGTTAAGTACGCTTCGGGTTATTACGGTCCGTTTAGAGACGCCGCAGATTCCGCTCCCGCATTTGGCGACAGACGTTCGCATCAGATGGATATTGCAAACGGAACCGAAGCTATTAGAGAAGCCGAATTGGATGTTGAAGAAGGCGCCGATATTATTATGGTTAAACCTGCCGGTCCGTATTTGGATATTATTACTAAAGTGAAAAATAAATTCAACATGCCAACGGCGG
>JALSTI010000255.1 GCA_026983795.1 Melioribacteraceae bacterium | reverse complement strand
GTTCGGGTAATTTTTTCTATTTAACCCTTTAACCGTTGTTCCCGATAAAACTGTTAAAGCTCCGGCCGCTAACGAACTGCGTTTAATAAATTCACGTCTTGAGATACTCATAATTCAGCTCCCGCCAATTTAGTCTCGAATTGAGTTATATCGTTTTTGAGATAGTTAATAATTGTTTTAATTATGATTGGATAAAATAAGTTAGAAGATGCAGAAGCCACATTTTTTTCGAAGTGCTTCATCCAACTAAGTATTTCATCATTTATAAAATGTATTTGAACGTCGTATGTATTATCAATTTGAATAATTCTATACATAAATTCCAGCATAATAGCTAAATGATCAGCAGGTTCTTTCATCAATTCGGAAACCTTAAAATCATATTGTTCGTAAATATCCATTATTCTTTCGGTAGATTCTCCAAAGATTTCTTTTTCGAAATAATATGATTTGAACATAGGGGCAGGCACAGAAGGGAAGTTTGTAATGAATAAACTGGTATATTCAACTTGAAGTTCTTCCAGCAACTCCGCAGTTGAATTAAAAGAATTAACCCACTCCTCAAATTTTTGAATTTCGTTATTATCAGGATTTAGACTGATTAAAAATTCAGTTATTACACCGTCCTTTATTAAATTTGCCAATTCTTCATCGGGATAATAACATAATTTGGAAAAGGTTTTATAAATTATTTCACGTTCTTTTTGTCGCATAAATTCTCCGGTATTCAAAAAATTTTTATTTTTCCGCAATTTTTTTTATAAGATTTTTGATGTCAATACAATTAACTATTCCTTTATACACCTCGCATACCCTGCACTCTCTGGTACTGCACACATTTGAGCTATGAGAATAACTCCAGCAGGGTTGTGAACTTTCGATATAAGCCGGACAAGCATTCCGTTCTTCTTCCGAACATTTAACTATTTCCCAGCAAGGGAGTAAAGCATAGAGAGATTTTATTCCGTTAATACTAATTTTTTTCTCGCTAATTGTAGAACGAATACAACGAATTCTTTTTAAGTCATCTTGCGAGAAAAGCCTCTGATTCGATTGTTTCCTAAACGGAATAATTAAACCTTCTTTTTCATATAATCTTAAAGTCTGCACGGAAACTCCAATTAATTTAGCTGCCGTACTTATTGAAAAAATTGGTTCGTCTGATGGTATGTTTATATAATTTTCCATAATCCACAAACTTGATAACTCTAATTAGCAAGTTTCTTGCCAAATACAATTTATTGATTTTACGCCAAAATTTAATGGTTGCAAAAACTGTTTATTAAGATTAAGAAAAATCAATAAAAAGTTTATTGTTTTATAGAATAAAAAGAGATTGAAGTCTTATTAAGTTTGTAAATTTATTATTACTTTCAGCTGCGGTTTCCGTTTATACTCTTCGAATTAAAATAGTTTTTTAAATGAGAGATTTTAAGAAGACAAGTAAATTAACCAAGTAAGAGGAAATATATTTTAGTATCTAAAACTAATTGCGGTAAGTATTAAAAAATGTTTAACTGCGTGGAAATGGGTATTGAATTTTCAGTTATAATGTAAAATCCAAAGTGGGTTTGCCAAGCATATCAAACTTTACAGGCTTTTAATATCCTTAAAAGTTTACTGTAAGAATGCAGTGATGTTTCCCCGGATTTTAAG
>JALSTI010000254.1 GCA_026983795.1 Melioribacteraceae bacterium | reverse complement strand
AAAAGGATTAATTCAATTTGACGATCAAATAATTCCTTTATCAAGGACGTATATTGCTAAAAAACTGAATGAGGTTTCAAATATAAGGTCAAAACTGAATACGCTTGAAAAAGAAGAACTGAAATTTTACAAGAGTGAATTTGGTGTTGAACTAAGCAGAATAAACAAAAGGAAATTAATTAACGGAACTACGGTTTTTAGTCATGATCAATTTAACAGGTTCAGAATGTTCGGTTACGAAAGTGAACCCTTTGATTTTTTTGCGAATTTAATTTTGGGATATAATTTTGGTAATAACAATCATTCCAAACAAACACACAGATGGAACGGATTAAAATTTTATGGATACATCGGGAATCATATCGGGTTTTATTTTAATTTCAAAGATAACAGGGAAGAAGGTATAAATATTGACAGAAATAAAAAATTTACGCCCGTTACGGGAATTTCAATTGCCAAAGCCGGTGAAGATTATATTGAGTATAGTTCCATTGAAGCCGGCATATCGGTAAATTGGTCATGGGGAAGTTTAACTGCGGGAAAAGACCATATAAAATGGGGTTACGGCGAAAGCGGCAGAATTGTTTTATCAAATAAACCTCCGTCTTTTCCTTTTATCCGTTTGGATGTTTCACCAGTTAAGTGGTTCCGTTTCAATTATTTCCACGGTTGGTTGAATTCCGGTGTTGAAGATACAACGTTACGTTATTCATCTTTTGTTCAAGGGCAGGAACGTTCTATTTTTAGAGATAAATTTATAGCATCACATACAATTACAATAACTCCTTTATCCGGACTTGATATCTCTCTTGGCGAATCTATTATTTATGCCGATAAATTGAAATATGCTTATTTAATGCCTATAATATTTTTTAGGGCTGCCGATCATTATTTAAGCAATAACATTAATAATTCCGGCGGTAATTCGCAGTTCTTTTTCGGTATAAGTTCAAGAAATCATATTCCAAATACTCATCTTTACGGCAGTCTTTATATTGACGAAATAAGAACATCCGAATTATTTAATCCGGAAAAACAAAGGAATCAAATAGCTTTTTCGCTCGGTGGTTCCGTTACGGATTTACCGGTAGAAAATTTAACTTGGAAAATTGAGTATACCAAAATTTATCCGTTTGCTTATGTACATTACATACCTTCATTAACATATCAAAACAACTCATATAATTTAGGGCATTGGATAGGACATAACGGCGATTTAATTTATAGCTCTTTGAACTATCGTTTTATCAGAGGCTTGCAAGCTGCAATATGGGGTGAATATATTAGGAAAGGCTCTGAAGGTACTCCCGAACAGCAATGGAATACTCAAGTCCCACAACCTCCGTTTTTATTCGGACTTCACACTAACTACACACATATAGGTCTGGATGTAAAATATGAAATTATCCACGATCTCTTCGCCCGCGCAAAATTCCAATACACAAAAATAGAAAAGCAACAAGATGATCTTTCTTTTACTAAGGAATCATTTAATGAATTCTTTTTCGCAGTTTATTACGGATTGTGAGAGATGATAGAATGCAGAAAAAAATGAAATTAGAATTTAGAAATTAGAACAAAGAAGGAAAGATGGAATAATGGAAAAATGGAATGAGAACAAACGAATGAAGAACAAATGTAGTCAGAAGTCAGAATACAGTAGTC
>JALSTI010000253.1 GCA_026983795.1 Melioribacteraceae bacterium | reverse complement strand
CCGGACTGTTCTATTATCCTTTTAAGAAGAGCTGTAATGGCAATAAAATAGATTTTTGGAAATTTTTAGACTTTGCCATTAACAAATCAGATAAAATTATATCCCTATTTAGTTTAATCTTTTTTCGCTATTTTAAATAAAATTTAAAGGATAATTGATGCTTGTAAATATTTCAACGGCTACACCACAATTTAATTCAACACAGCAAAATACAATTAAAGAGTTAAAAAATAGAATTGACGGGAATGAAAAGGTTTTGAGAATTATTGATGCCGTGGCAAGCAACTCCGAGATTGACACACGTTATTTCGTTGTTCCCGATGCAAGTGAAACGGAAGGGGAAAAATTTTATTTTAAAAATGGCAACTATTATATTCCGGACACAAATACCAGAATGACCGAGTATGAAAAATGCTCGAAACTATTGAGTATGGAATCCGTAACGAAATTATTTTCTGAAAATAATATTGACCCTCAAACCGTTAATAGAATAATTACGGTTTCATGCACCGGGTTTTTTGCGCCGGGTCTGGATTATCATTTAATTAAAAATTTAAATCTTCCGCTTGATGTAAAAAAAACTAATATAGGATTTATGGGCTGTGCCGCTTCCGTTAATGCATTTAATTGTGTGCTGGAAGCTATTGATTCTAATAATATGAAAGAGAATAACATCTTGATGTTATCTGTGGAATTGTGCAGTCTTCATCTTCATACTAAACCAACTTTGGATAATATTATTGCAAACACTATTTTTGCCGACGGTTGCGCTTCTGCATTTTTCACGAATTCTGAAAAATATAAAGATCGTTGGAAATTAAAATTAATTAGAACATTTTCAATTTTATTTGAGAACACAAAAAATATAATGGGTTGGCGGATCGGAAATTCCGGATTTGAAATGCTGCTTTCTCATAATCTGCCAAAAATTATTTTGGATGAGGCGGTTCCTAAATTGAAAGAAATACTAATTCAAAAAGGAATTGATATTAGTAATATTAAACATTGGGTTTTACATCCCGGCGGAAAAGCTATTTTGGATGCGCTCCAAAAAGGTTTAAGACTTTCCGATGAATTAATGCAGCCATCAAGAAAAATATTGAAAAATTTCGGTAACATGTCTTCTTCCACCATCCTCTTTATTCTAAAGGAAATTTTGGATTCCCGGAAAATAAATAAAAACGATTTGTGCTGTGTTGTAGCATTTGGTCCCGGACTTGTAATGGAAGTTGCTTTATTCAAGGGGATTTGATGTGTTCCTTAAAAGAAGTTACACCAAAGAAATAATGGATGACTTTTCTATAGTTGACGAAAGAATTGACGCTGCATTAAAAGAGCTTGAAGTAATAAATAAATATTTAGGCGGAAACAATATTTCGCGGACTGGTATTAAAAAGTTGTTATCCCGGACAAATAATTTGAGGATATTAGATTTAGGCGGTGGAAGTTCTGATAATTTTAATTATCTAAAAAGTAAACCGGTAAAAATTTTTAATATAGACTTAAACCCGCGCGCTTGTGTATTTGCAAAGAAGAACAAAAAAATGCTGGACGTGGTTTGTGCAGATGCATTATGTCTACCGCTTAAACCGCGTAAAATAGAAATTGCTCATGCATCTTTGTTCCTTCACCATTTTACGGAAAGTGATATCATCAATTTATTAAACTCAATAAA
>JALSTI010000252.1 GCA_026983795.1 Melioribacteraceae bacterium | reverse complement strand
TAACAGGAAGTTTTTGAGCTGCAAGTCTCATTGCTTCTCTTGCGACTGCTTCGGGTACACCGTCAGCTTCAAACAGGATTCTTCCGGGTTGAACTCTTGCCACAAATAATTCGGGTTCACCTTTTCCTTTACCCATACGTACCTCTGCAGGTTTTTTAGTTATAGGTTTATCGGGAAAAATACGAATCCAGATATTACCTTCACGTTTCATATATCTTGTAACAGCTTGACGTGCTGCTTCAATTTGCCTTCCTGTAAGCCATTCAGTTTCAAGGGATTTAATAGCAAACGAACCGAATGCAATAGTAGTTCCTCTGTGAGAATTACCTTTCATTCTCCCCTTTTGTTGTTTTCTGAATTTTGTTTTCTTTGGTTGTAACATTTTAAAATAACTTATCTGTTAAATTAATTTCTTCTTCTTCTTTTATGACCGCCTGAATGTTGAGGTCTTTTTTTGGATTGTTTACTGAAATTCGGAGTTAAATCTTGTTTTCCGAATTTTTCACCTCTGCAAATCCAAACTTTAATACCTATAAGCCCAACTTTTGTAAGTGCTTCGGCATTATAATAATCAATATCTGCTCTTAAGGTATGAAGCGGGGTTCTGCCTTCTTTATACATTTCATTACGAGCCATTTCCGCACCGTTTAATCTTCCTGCCACCAATACTTTAATACCTTCGGCACCCATTCTCATTGTTGATGAAATAGCCATTCTTACGGCTCTTCTGTATGCAATATTACCTTCAATTTGTTTAGCAATATTTTCAGCTACAATAACGGCATCGAGTTCCGGTTTTTTTATTTCAAAAATGTTTATTTGAATATCTTTTCCGCCGGTAACTTTTTTTAATTCTTCCTTCAGTTTATCGACTTCCTGTCCGCCTTTTCCGATAATAATACCGGGTCGAGAAGTGGTAATAGTAACGGTAATGAGTTTTAAAGTTCTTTCAATAATAATTCTTGAAACACCGGCTTTAGCCAAACGTGTTTTCAGGTATTTACGAATTTCGCTGTCTTCTTTGATTTTGTCGGCAAATTTATTACCGCCGTACCAATTAGAATCCCATCCTCTTATGATACCCAGTCTGTTACTTATCGGATTTATTTTTTGTCCCATTATTTATTTTCTTTACTGTCAATATATAAAGTAACGTGATTTGAACGTTTTCTTATTCTGTGAGCTCTTCCTTGAGGAGCCGGTTGATATCTTTTTAACATAGTTGCCGAATCCACTCTGATTTCTTTAACATAAAGAAAGTGGTCTTCGGGTTTTTGTCCTTCGTTTTTTGTTTCCCAATTAGCAATGGCCGATTTCAACAATTTTTCTAATCTTCCCGATGCTTCTTTTGGGTTGTATTTTAAAATATCAAGCGCTTTTAAAACTTCTTCGCCCCTTATTAAATCAGCGACCAGTCTCATTTTTCGAGGAGAGGTCGGACAACCTTTAAGAACGGCAAAATATTGTGTTTTTTTTGCCTCTTTCAATTGTTCTGCTCTTTGTTTTTTACGTACACCCATTATTTTTTCTTTTTATGTCCTCTATAAGTTCTTGTGGGAGAAAATTCACCCAGTCTGTGTCCCACCATATTTTCAGTTACATAAACGGGAATAAATTTTTTACCGTTATGAACTGCTATTGTTTGTCCGACAAAGTCGGGGGAAATCATTGAATTTCTTGCCCATGTTTTAATGACTTTCTTTTTACCTGATTCAGCCATTTCCACAACTCTTTTTTCAAGTTTAAAGTCAATATACGGTCCTTTTTTGAGTGATCTGCTCATAAAAAATAATTATAAATTTTATTTTCTTCGTTTTTTATTTTTTCTTCTTTCCACAATATATTTGTCAGAAACTTTTTTACCTCTTGTTTTAAAACCTTTTGCAAGGATTCCGTTTCTTGAACGCGGATGACCTCCGGAAGATTTACCTTCACCTCCGCCCATCGGGTGGTCAACCGGATTCATTGCAACACCTCTTACTCTGGGTCGTCTTCCCTGCCAACGTGTTCTTCCTGCTTTACCTGATTTTGTTAAGGCATTATCGGAATTAGAAACCGAACCGATAGTTGCACGACAGGTATTTAATATTTTTCTGATTTCGCCGGAAGGTAATTTTAAAACTACAAATTTTCCTTCTTTTGAAACTAATTGTGCATACGAGCCGGCACTTCTTGCCATTTCTCCGCCTTTTCCGGGTTGGAGTTCAACATTATGAACAACCGTTCCCAAAGGAATATCGGATAAAAATAAGGTATTTCCGATTTCGGGAGCTACATCTTTTCCCGATAATAATGTATCACCGACTTTCAAACCGTTAGGTGCAATTATATATCTTTTTTCACCGTCGGCATAAAACAATAATGAAATAAATGCCGTTCTGTTCGGATCGTATTCAATAGTTTTAACTGTTGCAGGCACACCGTCTTTATTTCTTTTGAAATCAATAAATCTGTATGCTTTTTTATGACCTCCGCCTATATAACGCATAGTCATACGCCCTTGGTTATTTCTTCCGCCGGATTTAGTTTTTCCTTTTACTAAACTTTTTTCCGGTTTTGAAACAGTAATTTCTTCAAAAGTGTTAACTATTTTTCGTCTCTGTCCGGGTGTAACCGGTTTTAATTTCTTAACTCCCATCTTTTTTTAGATATTGCTGTAAAAATCAATTGTATCGCCGTCGGCTAATGTAACCAGTGCTTTTTTAAATGATTTGGTTCTGCCTTTAATTAAACCGCGTTTTGTAAAACGGTCTCTTCTTTTTCCGCCGTAAACCATTGTATTTACACTTTCTACGGTAACATTATATAATTTTTCAACAGCTTTTTTAATTTCAATTTTATTTGCATCTTTTTTGACAATAAACCCGTACTGATTAAGTTTTTCACTTTTGTCAGTCATTTTTTCGGTTATTATCGGTTCAATAAGGATATTCATAATCTTATTTTTCTTGATTTATGCCAAAAATTTGGTTAATTCTGTCAATTGAGCTCTCTGTTAAGACCATGGTTTCGCTGTTTAAAACATCATAAGTATTTAATTGCGACACTGTTAGGACTTTTACCTTCTTCAAATTTCGAGCTGACAAATATATGTTTTTATTTTCATTTGATAAAACTAAAAGCAACTTTTTATCATTAATTTTTAAATTATTTTTAAAATCAACGATTTCTTTTGTTTTAGGTACCTGTAAATCAAAGTCTTCCACTACTAAAATATTATCAGCCGAAGCTTTGTATGAAAGGGCGGATTTACGAGCTAATTGTTTAACTTTTTTATTAAGTTTAAAACTGTAATCTCTCGGACGCGGGCCGAATATTCTTCCGCCGCCTCTTAATACTGGACTTTTAATACTGCCTGCTCTTGCTGTACCGGTTCCTTTTTGTCTTTTAATTTTTCTAGTACTTCCTGCAACTTCACCTCTTTCTTTTGCTTTATGAGTACCTTGTCTTTTATTGGCAAGAAATTGTTTTACATCAAGATATATAACATGATCATTAGGTTCAATACCGAAAATATCTTCTGCCAATGTTACTTTTTTACCGGTTTCTTTTCCGGTTTTATTTAATACATTCAATTCCATTATTTTTCAATTAAGATGTATGAACCTTTAGAACCCGGAACGGATCCCTTAACTATAATAATATTATTCTCGGGAATAATTTTTAAAATACGTAAATTCAGAACTTTTACACGGTCGTTACCTGTTCTTCCCGCCATTCTCATACCTTTAAAAACTCTTGAAGGGTATGAAGAGGCACCGAGTGAACCGGGAGCTCTGAGCCGGTTGTGTTGTCCATGTGTTGCGTCGTTTACACCGCGAAAGTTGTATCTTTTTACAACTCCCTGAAAACCTTTTCCTTTTGAATAACCTGTTACATCAACCCAAGTGTCGTTATTAAATGTTTCGACATTTATAACGTCTCCTATTTTGTATTCAACACCGTTTTCCGGAGAAAATTCAACAAGTTTTCTTTTAGGAGCTGTTTTTGCATTTTTAAAGTGCCCCATCTCTGCTTTTGTTGTTCTTTTTTCCTTCTTATCGTCGTACGCTAATTGTACGGCTTCATACCCGTCGTTGTCAATCGTTTTGATTTGAGTAACAACACAAGGTCCGGCTTCTAAAACAGTGCATGGAATATTTTTTCCCTCGGCACTGAAAACGGATGTCATTCCGATTTTTTTTCCGATTAATCCGGCCATTTCTTCTTATTTTATAAGTTAATAATTATCACACTTTAATTTCAACGTCAACTCCGCTCGGAAGTTCCAATTTCATTAAAGCATCAACGGTTTTCGGAGTTGAACTGTAAATGTCAATCAATCGTTTAAAAGAAGAGAGTTGAAATTGTTCTCTGGATTTTTTATTCACGAAAGTTGAACGTAATACGGTAAAAATTCTTTTTTTAGTAGGCAAAGGAATAGGTCCGCTGACTACTGCACCCGTTGTTTTAACTGTTTTTACAATCTTTTCGGCTGAATTGTCAACCAAATTGTGATCGTAAGATTTTAATTTTATTCTGATTTTTTGTGCCATTTATATATAATTTAAGCAAAAATTTTTCCTGTTAATCTTGCAATTATTTCATTTGATATTTTATCCTCCACTTTTCCGTAATACGAAAATTCCATAGTTGAAGAAGCTCTTCCCGAACTTAAAGTTCTTAATTTTGTAACATAACCGAACATTTCTGATAACGGAACAACAGCATCAATTACTTGCATATTTGCTCTTTCGGATGTTCCGCTGATTTTAGCCCGTTTTTTATTTAAATCGGAAACAATATCGCCGAGATATTCACTCGGAGTTAATACTTCAACATCCATAAAGGGTTCGAGAAGAATCGGCGAAGCTTTAACGCTTGCTTTTCGATATGCTTGTCTTGCGGCAATTTCAAATGCTGTTTCGTCTGATTCATCTTGTTTATAAGAAGCATCAATCAATTCCACTTTTAAATTATCTAAAGGATAACCTGCCAAAGGTCCGTTATTCATAGCTTGAGAAAAACCTTTTTCAATTGCAGGAATAAAATTACTCGGTAATACACCGTGAGCAAGTTTATTAATAAATTGGTATTTATTATCTGTATCTTTTTCTTCAAAAGGCCCTATTTTAACTTTAATTTCGGCAAATTTACCTTTACCTGCCGTATCTTTATCAAAAATCTCATGAATCTCAACGGTTTTCGTTAAAGCTTCTTTATATGATACTTGAGGTTTACCTTTATTAACTTTTATATTAAATTCTCTTTCTAATCTGTCGATAATTATTTCTAAATGAAGTTCTCCCATACCGGATATAATACGTTGCCCGGTATTTTCGTCAATTTTAACTCTAAAAGTCGGATCTTCTTCAGAAAGTACTTTCAAAGATTCGGTTAATTTATCAATATCTTTTTGTGCTTTAGGTTCAATCACAACACCGATTACAGGATCGGGGAAATGAATATTTTCAAGTATAACTTGCTTGTTTTCAGCAGTTAAAGTGTCGCCTGTTTTAATATCTTTAAATCCGCTTACGGCACAAATATCGCCTGCGGTAACATCATCAACAGCAATTTGTTTGTTGGCATGCATGTGATAAAGATTCATTAAGCGTTCACGTTTTTTTGTTCTGGGAATAAATACTTGACTTTTGGCTTTTAAGGTTCCGGAATAAACTCTGATATAAGCTAATTTTCCGACAAACTTATCAGCTGTTATTTTAAAAACTAATGCAGATAAAGGTTCATTTTTATCTGCGTTTCGTACTACTTCACCGTTATTTTTAGGATTGAGTCCTTTAACAGGCGGAATATCCAGAGGACTCGGCAGATAATCCGCAACCGCATCCAATAACTGTTGGATGCCTTTATTTTTAAAAGCTGAACCGCAAAACACCGGAATCACTTTTCTTTCTAAAATTGTTTTTCTGGCAACTTTTTTAAATTCTTCGATACTGATTTTTTCACGGTTATCAAAAAATAACTCCATCATTTCATCATCGTGTTCGATAACATTTTCAATTAAATGTTCTCTCCATTCTTCGACAGATTCAAAATATTCTTTACTGATATCGGAAACTTCATATTTTTCACCGTAACCGTCTTCATCTTCCCAAACGTATGCTTTTCTTTCAATTAAATCAATAACACCTTTAAAGGTTTCTTCGGAACCTATCGGAATTTGAAAAGGCACTGCATTTGCACCGAGTTTTTCTTTTATTTGTTCAACGACACCGAAGAAATCGGCACCGAGCCGATCCATTTTATTAACAAATGCTATTACGGGAACATTATATTTATCGGCTTGTCGCCAAACGGTTTCCGATTGGGGTTCTACACCTCCGACAGCACAAAAAATTCCGACAGCCCCGTCAAGAACTCTCAGTGAGCGTTCTACTTCAACCGTAAAATCAACATGCCCGGGAGTATCAATTATATTAATTTTATAATCATTCCCATTGTTTTTCCAATAGGTTGTTGTTGCAGCCGATGTAATTGTAATTCCGCGTTCTTGTTCTTGCTCCATCCAATCCATTGTAGCAAGACCGTCATGAACTTCACCTATTTTATAATTCACACCGGTATAATACAATATCCTTTCGGTTGTTGTAGTTTTACCGGCATCAATGTGAGCCATGATCCCAATGTTACGCGTATATTTTAAATCTTCTGCGACCATTAATTATTATTAGAATCTGAAATGTGCAAATGCTTTATTAGCTTCAGCCATTCTGTGTGTTTCTTCTTTTCTTTTAAAAGCTCCGCCTTCTTCGTTATATGCATCCAGAATTTCGGCAGCGAGTTTTTCAGCCATTGATTTACCTCTTCTTGCACGAGCATATTTTATCATGTTCTTCATACTGATAGACATTTTTCTGCCCGGATTAATTTCAGTCGGAACTTGAAAAGTTGCTCCTCCGACTCTTCTGCTCTTAACTTCTACTTGCGGTGTTACGTTTTCAACTGCTTTTTTCCAAATTTCAAGCGGTGTTTTCTCAACATCTTTTGCTCTTTGTTCAACAATGTCGAGTGCCGAATAAAAAATATTATAAGAAATATTCTTTTTCCCGTCCAGCATCAAATTATTGACAAATTGTGTAACCATTTTGTCATTAAATTTAGGGTCTGCTTGAATTCCGAATTTTCTTTTCTTTTGATTTCTCATATATCTCAATATATAATATGATTATTTCTTTTTAGGTTTTTTTGTACCGTATTTAGAACGTCTTTGTGTTCTGTCATCAACTCCTTGAGTATCAAGAGTTCCTCTTATAACATGGTATCTTACACCGGGTAAATCTTTAACTCTTCCGCCTCTAACCAAAACAATCGAGTGTTCTTGCAAATTATGACCTTCTCCGGGAATATAAGCATTCACTTCTTTTCCGTTTGTTAATCTTACTCTTGCAACTTTACGCATTGCCGAATTCGGTTTTTTAGGCGTAGTAGTGTAAACTCTTACACATACTCCTCGCTTTTGAGGGCTTGAATTTAATGCCGGAGATTTACTTTTTCCTTTAACGTGTTTTCTCCCTTTTCTTATTAATTGTTGAATTGTAGGCATTTCTGACTTATTTTAAAATTTGGGCTGCAAAGGTAAAATTATTTTTTTTCAATGCAATAGTTTTTTAAATTAAATTGATACAATTTTATATTTTATTGTTTTTATATGTTTTAGATACATAATTTTGCAATAAATTATTACAAACTTGAATATTATTTTTTTTTTATTATTTTTGTCGGCACTTAAAAAAATTTTATATCATTTAATTAAAATATCCGATGAAAGTTTATAAGACAAAAGATATCAGAAACATTGCTTTGGCAGGGCATGCCGGAAGCGGAAAAACAACCTTAGCCGAAAATATGGCTTTTGAAGGTAAAAAAATTCAAAGAAGAGGGAGTATTGATGCAAAGACCACCTTATCAGATTATAAGCCGGTGGAACAC
>JALSTI010000251.1 GCA_026983795.1 Melioribacteraceae bacterium | reverse complement strand
AAAAAATCAGACCGATTCCATTACAAAAAATTGGGAATATCCTACCGGAAATATTGAACAACCTGTTATAGAAAAAGCTATTAGAATGTATTTGGCAACTAAACAGATATGCAATGAAAAAAAATTCGATGGTTTTAGCTTTAAATGTGTTGAAGGTGTTGACCAAGAATTAGGTTTGATGCATGCTATCCCGGCTTCCCTGCTTGCATCTAACGGTATTCCTTATGTGGATGAAAATGACTTGGGCAATCTTGTTGCAGAATTAATGCTTAAATGGATTTCGGATAAGCAGGTTATGTTCCTTGAACATTTTGAGCATCATCCCGACTGGATTTTACTTGCTGAAGATGGATATATAGCAAATGATTTTATCGATGGGAAACCACAAATTAAAGTATTAACCACCGGAAATTTCCAAGGCATTGCACATTGCACTAATATGAAAAAAGGACGAATGACTTTAGCCTGTCTTTCCGAAGATAGAGAAGGTTATCGTATGCACATTGTTACCGGAGAAGCCAAAGAAAGACCGCAATGGGTAGAAATGGGCGTACCACTTCCGCCTTGGCCAAGTGTAAAATTTTATCCCGATTCAAGTGTACGTAGTATTTTGGATCATGTTCAATCTCAACATTTTGCTGCTGTTTTTGGTGATTATGTTGATGAACTGAAAGATATTTGTTATTTGTTAAATATAAAACCTATTCTTGATATTTAATTTTTGTTTTGCAATTTTCTACATCAATATTAAAGGAACAAATGTTAAAAAAATTATTCATATTATCAATACTCTTTATTTTATCATCTTCAATCTTAGCTATTCATAATAACAAGAATAGCAATGTTCTTGTTATTACAAATTCTTTAAGCCCTGGTTTTTCCAATGCAAAAACATATCTTATTCCATATTTGGAGCATTTCGGATTACCTTATTCTATTGTGGATGTTGCTAAAAAAAATGATTTAAAATCTCTAAATATTTATGCACTGATTATAGTTGCTCATAAACAAATAGAAACAAAATTAGAAAAAAGTATTAAACAAACTATTTTAAATGCTGTTAGTTCAGGTGTCGGGTTAGTCAGTTTCGATTTTCATTTTTCATTACAAAAAGAATATTTACCTACTGAGTATAATTATACTAAGAATTTGTATTTTTCAAACTTCAATCATTATATAACAGAAAAACATAAAGGACAAAATAAACTTACATTATTCGGACAAATGCAACTTCCGAAGCTTTCAATAAAAAATCAGAGTATACTTTTATCTGCTGATAGTTTGCACCCTTTAATAATTACTACTCAAAAAGAAAAAGGAAGAATTGTTACTTGGACAACACTGGAATGGATGCAATCATTTGTTCTTGGTCCGCTTGGAGGTTTGGATGATTGTTTGTGGCGTTCTTTTGTCTGGGCTGCACGTAAACCTTTTGCTCTCAGAGGATTACCTCCTATTGTAACAATGCGTATTGATGATGTTGCCGGACAAGGCGAAGTACTATGGAACGAAACTCCACTTTATTTTGTTCGTACTGCAAATAAATATGGATTCAAACCTTTTTTATCTCTTTTCATCTATAACTTAAGGGCAAATGCCATTAAAGAACTAAGGAACTATCTTCTTGATGAACAAGCTACAGCATCACCCCATGCTTTTGGAAGACCGGTACGAACATCCCAATCTGACTTTAAAGGTGACTACTTTACAAAAAATGAAAGTAAAAATTTTTATACAAATTATTACTACAATCCAAACGCAATAAATTACAGAATAAGAGAATATGATGAGTTTATTTATTTCAATTGGTTAAAACAACAAGCTTGGCCGGATAGCATCATAGATGAAAATCTACAGGCTGTTGATAATTGGTATATATCTAATGACCCGTTACCAATTTCCAAATATATCATTCCACATTGGTATGAATTGGGAGTTAATGCAATACCACATTTAGTTGATAAATGGGGCATTGAATTTATTGGTGTAATAATGAAACCGGGTCTAAATTATTCCGGATATCAACCATGGTTACAAGCCGGACCGTTTCGGAATTATGAAGAACCTGGCGCCTCTGCATTTGCTGAAAAATTACGTGCGCAACGATCTGTTTATTATGCAGACTTTTTAACAATCGGAAGTAGGCAGCTTTTTAATTGTGTAACGGAAATACGTGACAATACCGGTTATGAATGGAGCCCGGATAATGATGTAGAAGCAACAATTAAACGCGGTGTTATACAATTAAAAAGAGCATTTAATAGTATGGCTCTTGCAGTTCTCTTTACACATGAAACGGATTTTATTAACAAAATTAAACCTAAAAACTGGGACAAAGAACTTAAAGGGATTTCAAAAGAAATTTTAGATTATAATCCGATTTATATGACTATGGATAACGCACTTCGTTATGTAAGAGCAACAAAAACTTCCAAATTTGAAAATTTCACATTTCAAACAAAAAACTCAAAGCTGATAGCTCATTTTACAGGCGAAACGGATATTCCAACACATTTTTATTTATTTACTCAAAAATTTAACACAATACATTCAAAGTTAATTGAAATACCAATTTTTAAAGATAAAATTTCTATTGAGGTAAATTAAATGCAGCATAATGTAAAATCAAAAAATAAAGAATGGCTGGAAATTGAAAATTCAATTCTCAGTGACTTAGAAAAATCCCGCGTTGATAAAAATTCAAAACTTCGAGAAGGAAGTATAAAACTCCCCTTCCCTTATCTTTCAATTGCCAAAGGAAGGAACCTTCTTTTTTATTGGGATACTTATTATACAAATCTGGGAATTTTATTTAACAAAAAATTTCGTCATTACGCTCAAAGCGCAGCAGATAATCTTTTATACCTTGTAGAACAACTCGGTTATGTTCCAAATTCTACGGAACCTTGGGGATTAAACAGAGCTCAAATTCCTTATCTTTCTATGATTGTAAAAGAACTGTATGAAACATCAGAAAAGAAAGACAAGGTTTGGCTTAAAAGTGTTTACTTTACCCTTAAAAAGGAATATGAATTTTGGACAAATACAAATTCCAATAGAATTGAAGACCACACCACAAGCATACAGGGCTTACAACGTTTTTCACATCATGCTACTGAAAAAGAGATGCTTGATTTTTATGATGAAATTGCAATCAGATTTAATTTTGGTAAATTATCTGAAGATGAAAAGTTAAAACTTGCAAACCATTGGCTGGCAGAAGCTGAAGCGGGTCTTGATTTTACACCGCGTTTTGAAAACCGATGCAGTGATTTCATTCCAATTTGTTTAAACTCAAACTTATATACGTATGAAAAAAATTTCTACTGGATGGTAAAGGAATTAAATCTATCTAACGAACCTGATTGGGAAAATATTGCGGAAGTGCGTTCCGATTTGTTTAACAAATATTTGTGGAATGAAGAACAGGGTATTTATTTGGATTACGACTTTAAAAATAATCGACACTCCAAAGTACCTTCTGTTATTAACTACTATGCAATGTGGGCTGGTTTAGCATCACCTTTACAAGCAAAAAAAATTGTAGAAAATCTTTCTTTATTTGAATATGATTACGGAGTAACCGTTTGTAAAAAAATGCGACACAAACATATCTATCAATGGGATTATCCAGCTGGCTGGCCTTCAACTCATTGTTATGTAGTTAAAGCCTTAGATAAATATGGATATAAAACAGAAGCTGAAAGAATAGCAATAAAATATCTTGATTTGGTAACACGTAACTTTTATAACCCTAAACCGGAACAAGTTTTTGACCCAGAAACTAATAAAATGTTATACAGAACAAAAGGAAAAGTTTACGAAAAATATAATGTTGTAAACGGAGAACTTTACGATGGTGAATATGCATCTAATGAATTTATGGGATGGTCAACAGGAGTGTTCCTTTACTTAAAAAATTACATAGATAATTTGTAAATCTTTGCCATGAAAATAGTATTATCAAACACTTTATTAAAACAAATTATATTAATTGCCCAAACTAATCCTTCAGGGAATAGGGATTCAACATCCGCAATTAAACTATTGATGCAACAAAACAAAATGTATAAGAATAATAATAAAACAGAATATTTAAAACCTGCTTTGTAAAAAGCTAAATGAGTAGGTTTTTACTTGGAATAAACACAGATAAATAATTATAAAAAAATGGATATCAGAAAATATTTGAGATCAATAATTTTTTAAACTTGCAATTAATAAATGGAATACTTGTTTAACGATGGGTACGGTAATATATAATTTTAGTTGTTCGTTCAAAAAAAATAATGACATAATAAAAAACTACTAAACTTTGATTGTTTTTAATTTATATTAAAAAATATGGCTTATACTTCATTAAAATATTCACCGGAATCAAATGTCGATCAAAATAAACAAGGCAAAAATGTTTTAAATTTAAAACATGCGTGGGCTGCAAAATGGATTACACATCCAACTGCTTCCACTTTGGAATATGGTGTGTTTTTATTTCGCCTTAATTTTAAGTTGGAAAAGGTTCCAAAAAAGTTAATTGTTCTTGTTTCTGCAGATAACAGATACCGACTTTTTGTAAACAGAAAACCTGTTTGCTTTGGTCCGGCTTTGGGAGATTTAGCTCATTACAGATATGAAACCATAGACATTGCTTCGTACTTAAATGTTGGAAAAAATGTTATTGCTGCCGAAGTAATTAACTTTGGCGAATTTAGACGAGGTGCTCAACAAACTTTCCAAACAGCTTTCATTCTGCAAAGTAACAATAAAAACATACCGGATATCAACACCGGTTCTGCAAAGTGGAAAGTGATAAAAAACAAAGCTTATAAAGATATTCCTTTTTTACCAAAAGACCTTAATGCTTATTATTGTGCAGGTCCCGGAGATAAATTAATAGGAAACCTTTACCCCTGGGGTTGGCAACATCTTGATTTTAACGATAAAAATTGGCTTTCACCACGTAATGCTACGGTTGAATTTGCGGTAGGTAGAGGATTTTTATATGGAAGCACTTGGTTTCTTGTCCCAAGGTCTATTCCGTTACTTGACGAAATTCCACAACAATTCAAGCGCATTGTCCGTTCGAAAGGGATTACCGTCAATAAAAATTTTCTTAACGGAGTTTCCCCGGTAATAATTCCTAAAAATTCAAAAGCTACTATTTTATTCGACCAAGGCTTTCACACAGTTGCTTTCCCTGAACTTATTGTTGACGGCGGTAATGAAAGTAAAATAAAAATTACGTATGCCGAAGCATTATTTATAAAAAATTATAAAAAAAATATTTCGACTGACGGACATAAAAGTTTAATTGATATAAAAGGCAACCGTAACAAAACAGAAGGGAAAGAAATTTTTGGCGTGTATGATTTATTTTATCCCGATGGTGGGAAAAATAGATTATTCAGACCCTTATGGAAACGAACATTCCGGTATGTTTGTCTGGAAATAACTACAAAAAATCAACCGCTAAAACTTATAAATTTTACTAATACTTTCATAGGATATCCTTTTAAGCAAGTTGCCTCATTTACGTGTGATGATCCTGAAATAAATACTATTTGGAATGTTGCCTGGCGAACATTACGAAACAGTGCCGATGAAATATTTCAGGACACTTCTTATTATGAACAGTTGCAATACATAGGAGATACACGATTAAGTTCTTTGGTTTCAATTTACGTTACCGGTGACGATAGATTGATGCGAAAAGCCATACGACAATTTCACGATTCCAAATTATCGAATGGATTACTTCAAAGCAGATATCCAAGCTATATAAAGCAAGTAATCACTCCCTTTTCACTTTATTGGATTGGAATGTTACACGATTATTTTATGTATCGCAATGATGTTAACTTTATTGAAAGATTCTTACCTGCTATTCGAAACATACTTGATTGGTTTGCCAATAGAATTGCACCAAACGGAATACTTACAAATTTGGACTGGTGGAATTTTACAGATTGGGTTGAAGCTTTTCCTAATGGAATTCCACCGGGTGCAGATAACGCTTACTCTGCTAATATATCTTTACAATTTAATTACGCATTAAAAATGGCAACTGATTTATTTAACTTTTTCGGATGGGAAACCGAAACACAAAAGTATAACAGTATTTCCAAAATAATTAAGAAATCTGTTTACAACTATTGTTACGATAAAAACAAAAAATTATTTGCCGAAACACCGGAGAAAAAATTATTTTCTCAACATACTAATATTATGGCCGTTTTATCTGAAGCTGTAAGTAAGAATATGCAATTGGATATTGTAAAAAATATTCTTAAAGATAACACGATAATTAAAACTACTATTTACTTTAAATTTTATCTTTTCCGGGCAATGCAAAAAACCGGATTAGGCAATGAATATCTCAATCAACTTACACCTTGGAAAAATATGCTGGCTAACGGTTTAACCACCTTTGCAGAAACAGAGCATAATCCTCGTTCCGATTGCCATGCATGGAGTTCAACTCCTTGTTTTGATTTGTTACATACAGTTGCCGGTATACAATCTGCTGAAAGAGGTTTTCAAAAAATTATTATCAGTCCTAATTTCGGTCATCTTTCTTTTATTAAAATAAAAATGCCGCATCCTTATGGTTTAATAAGAATGGATTTGAAAATTGTTAATAAATATCATATTAAAGGATTTGTAACACTACCAAAAAATTTAACCGGAACATTTATCTGGGAAAACAAAACACAATCCTTAGTAGGAGGAAAACAAAAAATTGAAATATAAAAAATATAGAGGAAATTTAAAATGATATCTGAATGGCTTTTAACAGAAACAAATCAAAAAAGACTGAAACGAAACTTACCTGAAGTTGCCGTTATTCCCACTTCGGCAATTGAACCGCATAATCTGCATTTACCAATCGGGCAAGATTTTCTTCACACTTCAATAATCACTGAACGTTCCGTAGAAAAAGCATGGAGAAAAACCCGCAAAGTAATTGCATTACCTGCTCTGCCTTATGGAGTTGATATTAATCTTATGGATTTCCCTATGGCTATACATGTATCTCAAAAAGTTTTGGATGCAATTCTATTCGATATAATCAGCTCCCTTCTGCATTACAACATTAAAAAAATTGTAATACTGAACGGACACGGCGGAAATGATTTTGCTCCTTTTATACGTCAAACACAATCCGATTTAAATATTCATTTATTCCAAATTGATTGGTGGAAAGTTGGCAGCGATAAATACGTTGATATTTTTGAAGAAGTCGATGACCATGCCGGAGAAATGGAATCTTCCGTTGCTCTTGCTCTTTATCCGGAGTTGGTTGAGATGGAAAATGCAAAAAACGGGGAAACAAAATCATATAGTATTGATGCATTAAATAAAGGATGGGTAAAAACAAGTCGGCGTTTTTCCAAGCTTAATGACCATTGTGCGGTCGGTAATCCGTACAAAGCATCTGCTGATAAAGGTGATAAATACATTAAGCTTATTGTTGATAGAATTTCCAAATTTCTAATTGATTTGAGTAATACTCCAATAGATAAAAATTTTCCATTTAAAAGAGATAAATCCAATAAATAATAATAAAAAATATTTTGATGAACAATTTTAATAACCTAATGATTATAATATTATATCTTATTTTAACCTTACTATCAAACTTTAAAATTATTGGAGCTGAAGATTGTAACGAACTTTATGTTTTTACAAAAATGAAATTCCAATTGGATGTTTATAACATTGGGGAAAAAGAAAAATGGTACTCAATGGATTTTAATAAATCGGATTGGACGGAACAAACTATTCCGCAAGCTTGGGATTGCTATGATGCTGCACTTTGGGGCTACGAAGGTATCGGCTGGTTTTCAACAACAATTTCTCCTGCTTTACTTAAAAAAGACAAAATAATAATTCTTAAATTCAATCGCATAAATTATTACTCCAAAATATGGCTTAACGGTAAACTAATCGGCGAAAAT
>JALSTI010000250.1 GCA_026983795.1 Melioribacteraceae bacterium | reverse complement strand
TTTGCATTTTGTTTCGATTTTTCATTTCTTTGTTTTCTCTCTTTAGCTCCTTTAATCATTCCCTTAATTAATCCGCCGTACAGCTCTTCCAATCTATAGAGCTTTGGGAATGCGGATTTAACGCTTAATTTATCGGGGTTTCCGGCATAAACGCCGGCCACAAAAGGATTGATGGCGTAGTCGAGAAATTCCTTGCCTAATCTACGTTTAACAAATTCCGAAATACTTTGGTAGTATCCGTCATCCGATTTGCCAACGAACGGTTCGTATAATAATCTTAATTTTGCTCCCGTAGAAAAAAGTTTTGTTTTGAGAAAATCTTTAGGATTAGCAGGTAAAGGATAAAGCCGGTTATCTTTTAGAATGTATCTTTTATTTCCTTCCTCATTAGCATATATCATTTCATCCTTTAATCCAACGGCATCAACTAATTGTTTAATAACGGGGGTAGTTTCCAATCCGCTGTTGGGACCATAGTCTATTAAATAACCATCCGATTTTTCGGAAATCATGGAACCGCCGGGATGATTGGACTTTTCCAATATTTTAACAATAAAGCCTTTTTGTTTTAGTAAAAAACCTGCGGCTAGCCCTGAAATGCCGGCACCGAGTATTACGATATTTTTTTCCTTTTTCATAAATACGTACTTTCACCTTTCAGTGTGGAAATAGTAATATCTTTTAATGCCGAAATAAATAAAGCGGAATCGTTTAATCCTTCCATAACAATGTAATTATTTACATCCAAAGCATCGGCAACGTGCCTGTATTCAATATTTAATTCGAATAATGTTTCAACGTGATCCGAAGTAAAACTGATAGGAATAATTAACAAATTTTTCTTACCGTCTTTTGCAAGTTTTTCAATCATTTGATCGGTAGAAGGTTCAAGCCATTTTACGGGTCCTACTTTACTCTGAAAACAAAGATGGTATTCATGAGAAAAATTCCGGTTCTTCATAACAAGCTCTATTGTTTCCTTAATTTGATGACTGTAAGGATCGCCTTTATTTACCATACTTACCGGCGTTCCGTGTGCGCTAAAAACCAACTGAATATCGTTAGCGGTTTCGGGAAATCTTGTAAGTGTTTCGTCTATTCTATTATTTATCGCTTTAATGTAGTACGTATTTTTGTAATAATTATTTACAAAAATATGATTTTCCGTATCGGAAGGAAAAACCCTTTTCCATTCGTTAAACGAAGAACCTGTTGTAGAAATTGAGTAATGAGGGTAAAGCGGTAACAACAATATTTTTTCATAATTCCGGTTCGCAATTTGTCCGGCTGTTTCTTTTGTTAAAGGATTCCAATAGCGCATTGCAGTATAAACATCTATGTTAGGATTAAATTCCCTTAGTTCATTTTCTAACATAGACCTTTGTTTTTCAGTCCAATCGTTGATTGGGGATTTACCTCCTATTAGTTCATATTGCTTTTGAACTTTGGGTGCACGGCGGTTAGAGATTATTTTTGCAAATAGTTTTTGACCGACAGGAATTTTAAAAATATCTTTATCACTAAAGAGGTTCATCAAAAAAGGTTCAATGGCATCAAGTGAATCGGGTCCGCCTAAATTAAGTAAAACAATCGCTGTTTTTCGCATTAGTATCCAATCAAAATAATTTTAGAAATATAAATTTATTAATTTCAGATGTATTTTCTGAGTTAAAAATTATTCAATTAATTTGGTATATTAAAAAAGAATTACTGTTCGGTAATAATCAATTTCTTTAAGAAATGAGAAGAGGAAAAAAATGAATAATCCATTGACTTTCCTGTGTATTGCAAGTTACAAAAAGGGAGACGATTTTTTAATACGTTGTAAAAAAGAGGGCTGCAGAGTTATTCTGCTTACTTCCAAAAGTCTGGAAGATGCAGATTGGCCGCGGGAAAGCATCGATGAAATTTTTTACATCCCGGATAATCAAAAACAATGGAATATGAAAGATGTTATTTACGGAGTTAGTTTTTTAGCAAGAAAAGAAAAAATAGACCGGATTGTTGCATTGGACGATTTTGATGTGGAAAAAGCTGCGGCTTTAAGAGAACATTTAAGATTAGGAGGCATGGGCGATACAACTGCCAGATATTTTAGAGATAAATTAGCAATGCGAAGCCGTGCGCAAGAAGTTGGTTTACGCGTTCCGCCGTTTGCCGGTATTCTTAATTATGATACAATTAATGAATATTTTGATTCTGTTGAACCGCCCTATATTGTTAAGCCTCGAATGCAAGCGGGCGCGATTGGAGTGAGAAAAATATTAAATCCCGATGAATTCTGGAAATTATTGGTTGAATTAGGCGATGAACAATCTTTTTATTTGATAGAAAAATTTGTGGAAGGGAATGTTTATCATGTGGATTCAATCATTCATAACAAAAATATAATGTTCGATTGTGTAAGTAAATACGGATTACCGCCGATGGAAGTTGCGCATAAAGGACGTGTTTTTTCCAGTAGAACTTTACATCCGGATGAAGATGAGGCTAAAGATTTAAGCAAGTTCAATAAAAAAGTTATTGAAGCTTTGGGTTTGAAACACGGAGTCAGTCATACCGAATTCATTAAAGCCAAAAATAACGGTGAATATTATTTCCTTGAAACATCGGCAAGAGTGGGAGGAGCAAATTTATCGGAATTGGTTAAAGCCGCAACGGGAATTAATTTATGGTCGGAATGGGCAAAAATTGAGATACTAAAGAGCGAAGGGGAATATAAACTTCCGGAAGTTAACAGAAAGTATGCCGCAATACTCACCTCCTTATCCAAACAAGAATGGCCGGATCTTTCTAACTATAACGATAAGGAAGTAGTATGGAAATTGAAGAAAAAATACCACGCGGGTTTAATTATCGCTTCCCCTGCCAAAAAAAGAATAAACGAATTATTGGAAAAATACACAAAAAGGTTTTACGATGATTTTTTTACAAGCCAACCTATGAAAGATACGCCGTTCGATTAAACCGTACGTGAATATTTTGCTTTATCTTCATTACGCTCAATAAATCCGTCGAAGTTCATTGCTATATTTCTAATAAGTAATCTTCCCATTTCGGTAACTTTAATTTTGTCGTTTTCATAAATTACAAGTCCGTCGTCAACAAATTCTTTCAAATTTTGCAATCCGTAAAAGAAATATTTTCGAAAATCGATTTTATATTTCTCTTCGATTTTTTTAAACTCGAGTTCAAAATCGCACATAATTCGCATAATTACATCACGTCTTAGCATATCATCATTCGAGAGGTAATACCCTTTAAGAGTAGGAAGCTTACCTTCGTCCAAAGCTGTAAAATAATCTTTTTCGTTTTTTTGATTTTGGGCATAAACTCTTTCCAGTTGACTGATACTGGTAATTCCCATTGCATACAAATCCGTTCCGGCGTTGGTGCTGTAACCTTGAAAATTTCTATAAAGTTTTTTCTCTTTTAACGCAATTGTTAACTCGTCATCCGGTTTTGCAAAGTGATCCATCCCGATAAATTCATAACCCGAGGAAGTTAATTTTTCGATCGACATTTTAAGAATATTTAATTTTTCTTCGGGAGAAGGCAAGTCTTCGGCATGTATTAAACCCATGTGCTTTTTCATCCACGGTACGTGAGCGTAATTAAACAACGCTATTCTGTCAGGAGAAATATCAATAATTGTTTCGACTGTTTTTTCAAATGATTCAACAGTTTGGAAGGGGAGACCGTACATCAGATCCAGGTTAATACTTTGAAAATTTAATTCTCTTATCCAATCGACTACTTGACGCGTTAACTCTTCCGGTTGAATTCTGTTTACCGCTTTTTGAACTTTTTCGTTAAAGTCTTGAACGCCCATACTAATGCGATTAAAACCGCCGTTTCTAAGGGCTTCTATATGTTGTTTTGTTAGTTCACGGGGATCGATTTCACTACTGATTTCCGCATCGGGTTTAATATTAAAATTACTATTGATATATGAAATCAGTTCGTTAATTTCACCGGGGTTGAGATGAGTAGGAGTGCCTCCGCCCCAATGTAGCTGGGCTACTTGCCGGTCTTTAAGAATATAAGACCTTACAAGATCGATTTCGTTTTTTATATATTTTAAATAATCTTTTATTCTGTCTCTGTTTCGTGAAACAATCATGTTGCAGCCGCAGAAATAGCAAAGAGTATCGCAAAACGGAATATGGAAATACAAAGATAAATCACGCTTGTTTTTTACATTGTTGGTTTTGATTATTTCTTCCAGAAAATTTTCAGCCGTAAATTCTTCGGTAAAATGCGGCGCGGTGGGATAACTTGTATATCTCGGTCCGGGTCTGTCGTATTTTTTTACTAAGTCAATATCTATTTCAAACATTTTAATTCCTTCCGGTTAAATTTCAATTTCTTTATGATATTTTGAACTATTGTTTTTAATATAATCTACTAAAAATTTTGCGTTTTCGGGATTAACATCGGGCAAAATACCGTGACCCAAATTAAATATATGTCCGCTACCATAACCGTACGATCTTAATACCTTTTCGGTTTCGGTTTCAATTGTACTGAAGTTTGCGTATAAAACTGCCGGGTCCAAATTACCTTGTAATGCAACTTTACTGCCGGTTATTTTTCTAACCTCGCCTATATTCACCGTCCAATCAACACTTATAACATCGGCTCCGGAATTTGCAAGTTTAACAAAATCATGCATACCTTTGGCAAATAAAATAACCGGTTGTCCGTCTCTTTTTAACTTTTGAATAACGTGCGATATATACCGGAGAGAAAATTCCTCGAAATGCGAAGGGGATAAAATTCCGCCCCAAGTATCAAATATTTGAACGAGGTTAACACCGCTTTCAATTTGAGCAGAAAGATAATTAGTGACGGCATCGGCAATAAAATCAAGGATTTCGTGAGCCAACTCGGGTTCGTTAAAAATTAATTTTTTAACATTTGAAAAATTTTTAGAGCCCTTTCCTTCAACCATGTAAGTTAGCAGCGTCCATGGTGAACCCGAAAAACCAATAAGCGGAACCCTACCATTGAGTTCCCGTTTTACTAAACTTATTGCATCCAGCACATATTTAAGAGAAGATTCAGCATCAATTTTTTTAAGATTTCGGAAATCTGTTTTATTTCTGATAGGATTGAGGAAATTTGGACCTTGTCCCTCCAACATTTGTAATTCCATTCCCATTGCTTCAGGAATTACCAAAATATCGGAAAAGATAATTGCGGCATCCACACCAATTATCTCTATGGGTTGAAGCGTAACCTCGGCGGCGAGTTCGGGAGTTTTGCACATTGTTAAAAAATCCGCCTTCTTTCTTACCTTTCTATATTCGGGTAAATATCTACCCGCTTGTCTCATTATCCAAACCGGAGTTCTTTCGACGGGTAATTTATTGCATGCCCGCAAAATTAAATCATTTTGTAAATTCTCTGTCATATTTTTCCTTGGCAAAACAATTATTTTCTATTAGTAAAATAATTAATTATTCCGTTAACTGTGTCGTCTATTGTGAATGTTCCGGGAATTATATTCACCGTTACGTTTGCTTCTTTAATTGCTTTTGCTGTTGTTGGACCTATGGCTGCGACCGTTTTTCCGTTAAAATAATTTCCGGCGTTCTTAATTTCCAACAATTTTAAATAATTTTTGAAAGTAGAAGGACTTGTAAAAATAAAAATGTCAGGTTTTTTAACTTTGACAGAATTTAAAAAATCTTTATTTAATCCGGATTCGGGAATGCTAACCGAATATATTGGAATTTGGTAAACGGTAGCTCCGGCCGATTCTAGAAAATCTTTAAACTCGGATTTAGCAATTTCCGAACCTGGAATAAAGAACTTTAATTTATTTAAATTAAAATTTTCGAAATATTTAATCATACCTTCCGCGCTAAATTTTTCCGGCACAATATGGATAGGAATATTATTATTTTTGCATGCTGAGGCAGTTTTATTTCCTACGGCAATAACTTTACAATCATCGAAACTCAGACCGATATTTTTTTTATTTAAAAGTTCTACAAATGAATTAACCGCATTAACCGACGTAAATACCAAAAAATTAATTTCTCCGAAAGAATTTAAGACATCATAAAATTTATAAGGATTTTCCAGCGTTTGAATTTTAAGAGTAGGAAAGGGAATAACTTTTGCGCCGCAGTTTTTAAGCTTTTCGATTGCCCTTTTTGAATTTTCGGCGGAGCGGGTTATTAATACGGTTTTATTTTTTAATACGTCGTTCATTTTTTTATCTCGAAGTTTTATAAATTTCATCCAAAACTTTTGCGGCGCCGGCTTTTTTCAAGTCCTTTGCCAACAATCTTCCTATTCTTGACGCATCTGATTTGCGACCGCGTACTTTTTTCCTAAAAGTAATACTTCCGTCAATTGAGCCGACAAATCCGTCGAAATAAAGACCGTTTGATTTTAATTGGGCATAGGCGCCAATCGGAACTTGGCATCCGCCTTCCAAAGTTTTAAGAAATTCCCGTTCCGTAACTGCTGCAATAAAAGTTGCTTCATCGTTCAATGGTTTTAACAATTCCTCAACACGTTTATTCTTTGAATTTATTTCCAGTCCAAGAGCACCTTGTCCCACTGCGGGCAGCATTAACTCAATTGGTATAATAGAGGAGATATATTTTTTCATTTTTAATCTTTCAACTCCCGCCCTGGCTAAAATGATTGCATTCCAATCGGACTCCAAAAATTTTTTAATCCGTGTAGGAACGTTTCCCCGTAAATCAACAATATTTATATCGGGACGAAGATGCTTTAATTGTGATTTTCTTCTTAAAGAGCCGGTAGCCACGGTTGCATTTTCGTGTAAATCAAAAATTGTCGTTCCCTTTTTTCTAGAGATTAATACATCTTCAACCGGATGCCGTTTTGTTACGGCGGTTAGTTTAAGTCCCTTTGGTATTTCCGTTTGAAGGTCTTTCAAGCTATGGACGGCAATATCAATTTGATTTGTTAATAGTGCTTTTTCCAGTTCTTTTGTAAATAATCCTTTATCTCCTATTTTAGATAAGGAAACATCCAAAATTTTATCGCCTTTAGTTTTAACTAATTTCAATTCAACAATTAAATTTTTATATATCTTCTTCAGTTCTTTTTTTATAAAATTTGCCTGCCATAGTGCTAAATCGCTCGATCGTGTACCGATAATAATTTTATTTTCCGGTTGAATAATATTTGCCATTTAGTTAGTATCCTTACCATTGTTGGAGTTTTTAGTTAAATTGAACAGTTCTTTAAGAATTTCGGAATATTCTATCGCCTCGCTTTTTGTCCTGCCGGATTCGGCTAATTTTCTAAGGTTAATTGTTGGATTGTGAAGGATTCTTCCGATTAATCTTTTAGTCATTTGTTCAATTTTAGGATAATCGTCTTTATGAATTTTATTTTTAATTTTAACAAGCTCGTCGTTTCCAATCATTTCAAAAAATTCTCTTACGGTTTTAATTGTAGGCACCACTTCAAGAGTATTGTACCAGCTGAAAAAGTTTACTAACTCTTCTTGAATTATTTTTTTTACTACGGGAATTTCATTCTCTCTTTTTTTAAGATTTTCATTAACTATTACTTTCAACGAATCAATATCGTTATGAAAAACATTATCCAGTTTTTTAACTTTTGGGTCTATATCTCTCGGTACTGCAATATCCATTATAAACAAAGGCGATCCTTTCCTTTTTTTCATTACTTTTTTAATTTCGTCGTAATAAATTATTAATTCGGGAGAGCTAGTGGCGCTTATTATTATGTCGAAGTTATGTAACTCGTTTTTAAAATTATCCCAGTTAAGCATATAACCGTTTATTTTTTCCGCTAATATTTTTCCCCTGTCAAAGCTTCTGTTTGTAATGCTGATTTTCCCAATCCCTTTATCTTTTAGATGAATAGCGGCAAGTTCGGCTGTTTCACCGGCACCAATAATTAACGCCGATTTTTTATTTAACCCGGCAAATATTTTTTCAATAACTTGAACCGCGGCGTAACTAACAGTAACTGCTCCAACTCCAATCGAAGTTTCGCTTATAGCTCTTTTGCCAACGTGAATTGCATATTCACTAATTCTGCGCATAATCGCACCGGAAAATCTTACATCCTCCGATAATTGAAAAGCTTCTTTTACCTGTCCTAAAATTTGACTGTCCCCTAATATTAATGAATCTATACCGGCAGCTACGTTAAATAAATGTTTAACGGCATTACAGGAAAAAAACTTATAAAAATGATCCTCCGTAATTTCGTTACTTTTTTTCAAATCGATTAGGGATTGTATGATTTGTGAATGATTTAACTGTTTGTTTTGAGTTAAACCGAATATTTCGGTTCTATTACAGGTTGATAAAACAATTCCTTCCGAAAGAAGATCTTTTTTTAGATGAGCGGCTAAATCAATCATTTCTTCTTTGGTAAGATGAAGTTCTTCTCTAAGGTGAACCGGAGCGGTCTTATGATTTATTGAAATACCGATTAATTCCATTTTACACTAACTTAAATCTTGTCAAATAATATTTTCCATATAAAATCATAAATTAAAAACATCGAGCGCTTCATTTATCCGCTAATAAAAAGAGTGGAAGGTTTTAGCAAATATATTCTGAATTACTACCGAAATCATTGCAAATACAAATCCTACCAAACTGAAAATTATAACCTTTTTACCATACCAATTTGCAATTAATTTTAACAAAATACCTATTCCAAAAACTATCCACACAATAGAGGTAAAAATCAATTTCGGGTCTAAATAACTAAAATTGGGAAAAGCCGAAGGTAGCCAAACAAAGCCTACAATCATTGCAAAAGTAAGCAAAATAAACCCGATAATCATTGAATAAAAGTTCAACTTTTCAAGCGTTTCCAAACTGGGCAATCTTTTGAAAATCAATCCGTATTTACTAAGCTTAATATCTTTGTATAGCAACATAAATAACACTCCGTAAACTGCAGCAATTGTAAAACCGGAATAACCCAACAAAGCGCTTACAACGTGTAACCCAAGCATTCTGTTTCTTAAAACCTCCTTAACTTCAAGTAGGTCCTGAATAAACAAGGATGATATTATTTGAAAAATCAAAGAGAAAAATATGACAAATAGGCCGGTGCCTCGTACATCGGTTAACAATTCCAATAAAAAGTAAGAGAATGCAATAGTGAAAGCCAGTACTGTAAAAATTTCAAATTTATTGGTAATAGGAGGGTGGTTGAATTCGGCTGTTCTTATTAATAAATAACTTAAATGAACAAACAAAGTAACAAACAGAAATATTCTTTTAGCGTTGTGAAACGAACTTTTATCATGCGTAAAATCGAAATAATAAACGTAAAACGTAACCAAGTAAAAAATAGGTAACAAGTAATTTAGAATATGAATTGTAGATAACATTTAACCCAACCGGATTTATAAACCAAATTGATTTTAAAAAATAATTCACAACCGTAAATTACCCAATTTTGATCTAATATTTATTGAAAAAATAACTTGTAATTCAAAATAAGATATAATATCTTATTTAACACGAGCATAATTTTTATCACAATTAAAAAGGGGATAATAATGAATAGATTAAAGAGTTTTTTTATCATTGTTTTGTTTGCGTTAACGTTTTGCATTAAACCGGCGAATGCGCAAAATATTAATAAAAAGGCAAAAACAAATAGCATAACAAAAGCGGTTGCTATAATTTATCCGACTGTGGGAAATAAAACTCACGGAATAGTTACATTTACCAAAGTTGACGCGGGAATAAAAGTGGTCGCCGATATCGAAGGTCTAACACCGGGAAAACACGGCTTCCATATTCACCAATACGGCGATTGCAGCGATCCTAAAGGGAAATCGGCCGGCGGTCATTTTAATCCGGATGGGGTGAAACATGCAGGGCATACTTCCGCCGTTAGGCATGTGGGAGATTTTGGCAACATTGTTGCGGGTAAAAATGGTAAGGCACATATTGAATTTGTTGATCATTTAATTTCATTTGAGGGTCCGCATAATATAATTGGCAGAGGAGTGGTAATACATGGCGGCGCCGATGATTTAGTATCTCAACCGTCGGGAAACGCAGGTCCAAGAGTTGGATGCGGCTCTATATCAATTGCAAAATAATATTTTCGATTTATAATAAGAAAGCTGAATTAGAAAAAGAAAAGCTCAACTTTATCTCAAAGTTGAGCTTTTATTATGTACAACGGATTGATCTAGGAGGTTAATTAATTTTATTTCATCAAGACTAATTTTCTTGTCTGGACAAACTCTCCGGCTTTTAACCTATAGAAATATACACCGCTGGCTAATTTGCCAGCATCAAATTGATATCTGTAAACTCCCGCACTTTGTTCTTTATTAATCAACGTTTCTAATTTGTTACCCAGTAAATCATAAATATTTAATTCCACTTTAGTAGTTTTTGGAATTGAATATTTTATTACCGTAGTTGGGTTAAACGGGTTTGGGTAATTTTGTTCTAATGAGAATTTTGCCGGTATTGTATTGTCATCCTTTTTAACGTCAACTATTGTTTCCAAAGCGTTTATTTGGTCTTCGTTTAACGGAGAGGCATATTTCATTTGGATTAGGTCGGGTAAATCCTTGCCAATTTTCGACCAGTTTTTAGACGGACCGAGCGGATCATTTGTATTACCGTTGTAAGTTATGAAATCCATCTTAAAAGAAGTTTGATAATCGGGGGGAATCGGAACAATACCGTGTTTCCAACTCAGTGTACTGTCTGTATCGTTCCAAGTAGTAAATTTAATTTCTCCGGTATTTTCATATTCTTGAACATTCGGGTTATTGTGGCAATCACTGCATTCCCTGCCTTTTCCAATTGTGTGAGAAGAACCGGGACCGATTGCATTGAAAGCCGAACCGTTAAACGTAGAAGATTGAAAAGTAGCGCTGTGAACTTTTCCGTCTCTGTTAACAAGTAAAACGAAGTCACTCATCACAGTGTAAGCTCTTTTAAGATGACTTTCAGTCATACTCTCAAAATGGCAATTATAGCAAGCGGCAACCGATTGAACGTGACAAGCAGTACAGTCAAGTTTTCCGTTATGCGGATCATATTGACTATGATCGGGCAAAGGCGGAGTTGAGTTTTCGTCGATATGACAATTTGTGCACTTGGCTTTAATAGCTCCGTCATCAAATAGTGAAGCATACTCGTTACCATCGCCATGCATATCTTCCATCCCATGGCAGTCCCAACATTTCATACCGGCATCGCGGTGAACATCGGGAAGATTTAATTTCATAGCAACAGTTTTTTGTCTGCCGTGGCAACTGTAACATTGATCAACTTTAATTGAATCGGGGCTAAAAGCGGAACCGGAAGGATGACAATCGGCACAACCGGGTTGATAGGTACTATCGTTTGGAACACCGTCGGCGTTATTTGGACCGTGGCAATGTTTGCAGCCCAAAGTATCGATTGAAACATGAGTAATCGATTCAAACCCGCCGTTCGTTTCATTATACCATGTCGGTTTCCCGTTCCTTGTATTATGCAAACTGGTGCTAAAATCGGCTTGAGCATAGAGCATACCGCTGAATGAAAACAGTGCAATCAACATTAATAGTAATTTGATTTGTTTCATATTTGCCTCATAAGTTAGTTGCTTAATTATATTTATTTGCTAATTTTGCCAAGACGAATGATGATCAAATTGTTTAGAGTCTTGCTTTTTCCTTTTGGTCAGTATAACTAAAATGGAATTAATGAGTTTATTATCCGGTTTAAGTTGTAAAGCTTCGGTAAAATATTCTATGGATTTATTTAAATCGCAATAAAGCCATAAAACTCCCAGCGCCAGTAAATAATCGAAACTTTTAAGTGTTTTATCATATTTGGTCTCCAGATTAAACGCTAATTCATCACAAGGGCAATCTTCTTTAAGTGGATCGGTAAATAAAATTAAATCCAAATTATTTTGAATAATTTTATATAATAATTCCGCTGCTTTTTGAATTTTACCGACTTGCGTATAACAAATAACCATTTTTTTCATTATAAGGTTATTGCTTTTATCTTGCTGAACGCACTCTTCATAAACCGAAAGTGCTTCGCTATATTTTCTTGCCATAAAGTATTGATTACCAAGCATTTCATTCATAATAATACTTATAAACAATTACCTTGCCATTTTGAAAATTGCGTAAAATTAAGTCTATTTAAGAATGGGAATGAAACAAATTGTTTTACGCTTGAGGGGAATACTTCTTTTTGTGCTTCTAACTTAAATAAAAACAATAAATTAGATATGTGAAACGGATTGTTCAAAAAGGGAACATATCGGAACGATTTATTTTTCTAAAATGTTATGTTGTTTTAACTTTCTCCAAAGAGTTGTTCTGCCTATGCCCAATTCTTTTGCTGCTTTACTTTTATTCCAGTGGTGTTTTTCTAAAATTCTAATAAGTTTTTCTTTTTCCGGATCATTAAATAGGAAGTTATTTTTTTGTTTTTTCTTATTGTAAACCCGTTCTCTTATTAAAAGCGGAAGTTTATTTAGAGTAATTTTTTCTCCGTTAGGAGTTCTTACAAATGAATATTCAATAACATTTTCAAGTTCTCTTACGTTACCCCTCCATTCGTAATTCATAATTATATCCATTGCTTCGTCGTCAATTTCCGTAATATCTTTTTTATACATTAAAGAAAATTTATTAAGAAAGTGATATGTTAAAGGTGCAATATCACACATCCTTTCGCGCAGGGGGGGAACGTAAATTGGAATTACGCTCAATCTGTAGTATAAATCTTCTCTAAATTCTCCGCTTTCGAGGGCTGCCTCAATATCCCTGTTAGTTGCGGCAATAATTCTCACGTCAACTTTTCTTGTAATGGATTCTCCAACACGCTCAAATGTCCCTTCCTGAATTACCCGCAAGAGTTGCAATTGCATTTGCAATGGCATTTCTGCAACTTCATCTAAAAAGATTGTTCCGCCGTCGGCAAGCTCAAACCGGCCGATTCTATCTTTCACCGCGTCTGTAAAAGCCCCTTTTACGTGGCCGAAAAGTTCGCTGGCTAATAAGTTTTCGGGAAAAACCGAACAATTAATTTTTATAAACGGTTTGTCTTTTCTACTACTTGTAGCTTGAATTGCATTTGCAATCATTTCTTTTCCTGTCCCGCTTTCACCGTGAATCAGAACCGGCGCATCAGAATCGGCAATATCTTGAATCAGAGTATAAATTTCCTGCATTTGTTTATCGTGACCAATTATATTATGAAACTGAGTATTTTTTGCAAGCCGTTTTTTTATTTTATCGAACTCGGATATATCCCGGAAAGAAATAACTCCGCCTAACGGTTCATTATTGCCGTTGTATAAAACCGCTGCGCTTAGTTTAATAGGTTTGGTAATACCGGTAGGGCAGTGAATTTCCGATTCGAAATCATAAAGATTTTTTTTTGATTTTAATACAATTGCAATAGGGCAATCGGAATAACAAACTTTTGAATTAAATACATGTTTGCAGAATTGTCCTATTACTTCTTCGCGTTTTAAGCCCGTTATTCTTTCGGCGGATTTGTTAAAAAAATTAATTCTGAAACTTTTATCGACCGTAAAAACACCTTCGCCAAGGGAATCTAATATATCATTTTTCAAATGTTTGTTGAAGGGCATGTTTCACTCATTATCTAAATGGAAACATCTCAAATTAATTATAAGGAAAATCTTATAAAAATACAAGGGAATCCGTTTATCCTAAAAGGTATTTTGCAATATTTCCCGCGGCGATAAAATCTGTAAAGGTTTTGTAATTGTTAAAAAAAGTTTGAGGAAATAATTAAAATTAAAACTCTTTTCCAAAAACATTTATTTTGCCGTTAATGTGTTTTGTGCTGTCAATAATGGTTCCGTCGCTGCCAACAACGCTTGAGTGACATGTTGCACAAGATGCGGCATCGGGATCGTTACCGGCATTAAGGTGCCCCGTTGGCGGTAAAGCATGGCAAGTTCCGCATTCCCCTTGAGTGTCATCCAATTTATTCCATTGAGGTTCAAAGTTATTTCCGACAATAACGGAATCTACATAAATATAAGAGTTTGCTGACGAGTCTTTTAAGAAAGAAAAATTGCCATGACAATATACATTTGAACATTTTTTAGTATTAAAATCGTAATTGGGATTCGCACCTTGGTTTTTAGCTAAGTTACCGAATGCTAATGTTGCATGGGTTGCTCCGGGAACTATATGTCCGGGATCGTTCACATTTCCGGGAACAATATGGCATTGTTCGCAATTAACATTTGCAGTTAAATCGTTTTCATAAAGATGCGAAACGTGCGCTCCGGCATTATTCTCGCTAAAAACTGCTCTGGGCGGAGCAATTCTTGTACTATCCGTAAAAGTACCGTTATCAAAATTTCCGTGACAAGTATTACATGCTTCCGGTCCCTCTTTTGAAGTATGGCATTCGAAACAACTCTGTCCGGTTAGTCCTCCTTCGTAATTACTTGCATGACATGTTTTGCATTCCGTAAGGTCCCAATTGTTTTGCTTAATTAAATTGCCGTGGAAAGTTGAAGAAGCCGGATCGGCAAATTTTGCAGGGTGAACTCCAACGGTGTTCTGAGGCGGAGTTATATTTTCTTCGAGATCACTGCACGAGAAGAAATACAATGAGAATAACACAATTATAATTAAGTAAAACAAAATTGATTTCATAATAAACCTACAATTTAATAATTACTAATCTGGATTAGAACCATGACAATAACCGCAAAATCCAACACCCGGAGTTCCGTCGGGTCTGGCATTAGGATCTGTATGGCAGTTAAAACATACCGCTCCCATAGATTCGTGCCATTCTCCATGAGTATCCATCATAAAATCGGCTTTATGAGTTCTGGGGTTTGTGCCTTTTATTCCATCCGGATCGTTATGGCAAAGAATACATGCGGGATCGGCACCTTGTGTATCATGGCACGATGCGCAGCTTTCAATATCCCGTTGTGCCAGTTCGGCATGAAGTCCTCCGCCCGAACCGACTCCGATTGTAGTAAAATTAGGTTGAAGATGCGAAGTGGGTGTGAATCCGCCCAATGCATAATCTCCGCCTTTTGAATCGTGGCACTCTGCACAAAACGTTTCTATTTGATGGCATGTTTGACACTCTTTGGTTTTACCTTTTGCATCTATTCCGTGAGTAAACCGGTAATTCAAATCGTGAACCGTAGTTATTTGTTGCTGTTTGGTATTATCTAAAAATTTATGCGGAGAAAACGGAGTAAAGAAATCGGATGCCGTATTTTTTACTCCCAATCTATTTGTTGAAACATGACAGTCTTCGCAAAAATTATTTGTATGGCACATGGCGCAGTTTTCATCTTCTTGCAGTGCGGCAAATTTATGATTTTTCAAAAAGTTCACTTCTTTATGGGTATCCGGCAAAAGGTTTACTGTGGAAATATGACAGCTTGAACATTCGTTTGTGGCAACCGATTCGTTATTGTGGCAAGTTGCACATTGTTCCATTTCAGGAAAAACGGTTGATGATTCTTTCCCGTAATTAACTTTATCGAGCCCTTTATGACAAGTTTCGCAATTTAATTTTTGTGATTCAAGATGGAATTTATGATTAAAATTCAGTTCTATTGAATCGGCGGGGAACGGTTCGTAAACATCTTCGTAATGACATGTTTCGCATTCATCATCATCTTCCACGTCATGACAACTACCACATGCATCCATTGTGGGTAGTAAAGTATCGCTTAATGCGGTACTTGTTCTAACGTTTACATGGCAATCTTCACAATCGGCGCCGACCTCTTGAAGATGATAACCATGTGAAAATTTAATTATTTTTTTGTGTGGTACAGGAACGTTATTCCCCGGCTGTCCGGTAAATGCAGTAACGACCAAAAATATAATTGCGCCGGTAAAAACAAACTTAAGATATATTAAATTTTTCATAATCAGTTAAAATTTGTATTGAACCAATAATTTATTTTGAAGAGCAATCTAAAATCATCTTTGTAAAATTTATTATTGAAAAACTGTCCTTGCAAGTCAAAAGACCATAAACGTAAAGGTCTGAAGTTAATTCCGCCGAGTAACGAAGTTATGTTATTTGTTTCGGCATCTTCAGAAAGTTTATAACTAGTATAGGCTAAACCGATTGACGGAGTCAGCAAACCGTTAAAAAACGTATGAGCCGCATAAGCGGAAATAGAGCTGAGCTCACCGGCATATCCGAAAGTTTTGCGATACGACAAATTCCCGAAATTAGAATTTATTCCCAAAGTTAAACGTTGCGAATTATCGTCTTTATAAGAAACGTTTCCGAATTTTCCAATTACCGTAAATTGATTATTTATTTTATAATCAATACCGCCCTCTATTTCTTTAGTGTTTCCGAAATTAAAAACCGACAGAATTGAATTGTATCTTATTCTCGGTTCCCGGTAATTGTAATATAAGCTAATACCCAAATTCTTAATTTGGGAATATCTGGCGCTTATATAAAATTTGGAGGTTGTATTAAAATTCAAATCGTAATCATACCTGGTATTAACTCTAACAACATTTTTCAACCGGTAGGAAAAATCGCCGGAAACAAATTTATATTGGTTAGAATTTTTTTGAATTAAAATTTGAATAGGATTTAGATTTTCATCCAGCCGCAATGCCGTATATTCAACAGGTTTAAAATTTTTATTAATATAACTTAGGGCAACTCGAAAATGTTGAAGGAAATTAGCGGAAATGGTTCCTCCTAAAATATAATCGTTTCCCCAATCGTCGGTTAATTCCAGTTTTTGATAAGCGGGAACGTTAGCACCGTAATAACCGACTAAAGAAAAACCTTTGTGTTTTAATTTAAGGTTTACGCCGTCGAACAAACCGCCGGCAACGCTGTTGTAAATCGGTTGTCTGCCGACTTTAATTGTTGCAATGTTAAAAATTTTACGCGCTTCAATAAATAGATTATAAAATCTCAACCGTGGATCGTTATCCAAAGGATTTACAATATCGGATTCAAGATTTAATCTTGTGCGCAGGGAAACATTATTTTTAGTCAGATTGAAACTGAGCGTGTTATAACTTCTTAAATAGGTTTTAGAATCCGTTAACGAATTAAACCTGTTAAAAGTATAAAAAGAAGAAGAAATCCTTCCGTTAAAATTTTGTCCTGATAACACGCTTGTAAATAGAATAAAAACAGCTAAAAGTTTTTTCATAAGAGACCTATTTCTTTTTTCTATGGGGAACCGGGTGCTCAATTTTCGCCCACATTTCTTCAAAGTTGAATCCGGTGAACGTTGGACTATCTGGGTTATGACAATTCCTGCAGAATTGTTCGGTATTATCAAAAACATCTACCAAACCGTTTTTAATAGCCAGCTTGCGGTTTTTCATTACTTTAAGAGACTTGTAATCTCCTCCCGATCCGTGGCAAGTTTCGCATTGTACGCCGTCTTCAATTTTAAATTTTTTCCCAATAAATTTTTTATCTACATCCCAGCCGGAAGCATGGCAACCCAAGCATTCTTTTGCTTCCACGGCTTTGTCGCCGAATCCTTTTTCTTTGCAAATTTTATTAGCTTTTTCGGTTTCTAAAGTTTTATAAGCCTGCGCGTGAATACTTTCTTTCCATATTACATATTGCTTGCCTTGCTTTTCGGATTTGTGGCATTTCCCACATACCTTTGTGCCAACGTATTTATGTTGATTTAAAGTTTGGGGAAAGATATTATGCGGATTTATGAGTAGAAAGAGGAGTAGAAAATAAAAATAAAAACTTTTCTGTTTCATAGCTTCTCCTCTAAAAATATTATGGAAATTGGTTATAAATATCTTAACAACAGGTTGAGTAAAAAGGGGACTCGCTAAAAACCGAGTCCCGTATTTTCAAAATTATTTTTTCTTACCCGGAATGTAATGAGCGATTTCTTTCCATCTTTTTTCAAAGTCGAACCCTTTATAGCTTGGGCTTTTTTCATTATGACAAGTCTTGCATTTCTTTTCAATGTCAGCTTTTGTTTTATATTCAACAAGACCGTTTGCCACGGCTTTAGCGTGGTTTTTCATAATTTTTTTCTTTTTGTATTTAGAACCCGGACCGTGACACGTCTCGCATTGTACTCCGTTTTCCATTTTGAATTTCTTCCCGAGTAAAGATTTATCGACGCCGTAAGCGGTTACATGGCATTTTAAGCAATTGGGATTATCTACTGCTTTTTTGCCGTCTTTTTTCATCGAAATTTTATCGGCTTTTTCCGTTTTTAATGTTTCGTATGCTTTTGCGTGTTTTGTTTTTTTCCAAATTTTATATTGAGCGCCAATTTTTTTCGATTTATGGCACATTGCACATTTTTTAACTCCCACGTACTTTTGCGCCATAATGTTAGAAGAGAAAGCTAACATTATAATAGTTGAAGTTAAAATTAAAAATCTTGAAAGTTTCATAATTTTCTCCGGTAGATTATTTTGAAAATATCCGGATTTACTTAAATCCGTTAAAGATATCTTATTTAAAGATACCGTTTTATATAAATTTTATCAATGGTTTTAAAAAATATTTTTTGGAATTTTCCACATTCAATAGCGTTACTTTCATAAGTTAAGAGTTCCGATATTTGCTTCTAACCAACGTCGTAATTCCAAATCGGATTTTAGTTGGTCTATTAAAACCCTGTCAGGATCGTTTCCGTGTTTTTTAATGTTTTCCAAGAACAATTTGGTTTCGTAACCCATTTCGTCGGCGGGTTTTTTGTTTGATTTTATTTCAGCCCATTCTTTTATAATTGTTTTAAAGTCTTCGGTATGATGCTCTTTATATTCGTCAAGCGACATTTGACCGTCGACCCACGTTAAATTCATAGGATATTCCTTTGGATGAAATATTACAAAGAACCAATGCCAAATTAATATAGCCAATGATGCCAGAACAGCTTCGTAAAAATGAATACTTTGGCAAACTTTAATTAACCAAATAGGAGCCCAATTACCAACGGCTGTAGGGAACCAAAGGATAAAACCTGTTAAACCCATAATAACCGTTCCCCAAATCAGAGCCCAATATTCGGCCTTTTCCGTATAATCGAACTTGTCAAATTCCGGTTTCAATTTCGACAGTCCCAAATAATACGCAATATTTTGTGACGCTTGTGTTATGTCTTTGAACTTTGGAATTAAAGCGCTTAATACAAATCTTCCGCGTTTTGTAAGAATCAAATAAATAACATGGTATATTCCCGTTAATATCAATATAACTGCGGCAGTGCGGTGAACAAGTTGGCGTACATGCTCGTTTAAACCTATTTTTGTTAATCCTTCGCTCCACCAACTCTGAGAGAATTTCAATGCGAAACCGGTTATTGCCAAAATAATAAAGGATGTAAATAAAATAATATGCTGTATAACTTCGTTTTTGGTTAATCTTGGAATTGTGGGTCGCTCTTTAATCCTTTTTCTTTTTTCAATTACATCGTGAATGTAAATTATTAAATTGTGAACGAACATTCCTCCTATTGTAAATAAAATTAGCCAAAAATAAAATGTATTAACTATGTCCTGCGCTTTATTGCTGGCGACCGATATATTGTGATGTGAATAACTTTCCGAAAATACTTGCGTAGCTTCCGGATGACATTTTTTGCATGTATTTTTTACATTTTTAACATTAACGGACGATTCCGGATCTTGTTTAGGGAGAATTTTATGTGCGTTATGGCAATCGATACACATGGCTGCATCTTCGTCTCCACGTAATGTTGCCAAACCGTGATAACTGTCTTCATAAGTGTATGGCTCGTCTGCTTTCAGTCCGACTCTTTTTGCTAAAATTTTATTTTGATGACAAACAACGCAGGTTTGTTGCTGCATTATCCGGGCAATCTTACGGTTATTTTTACCTGAGACCTTCCTAATTCCGTGTTCGGTATGGCAATCGTTGCAAACAGGAGCGAATTTAAATCCTTTTTCAACATATATCCAATGAATAGATTGCTTATATCTCAAAACTTCCTTAGGATGACATTTTTCACATGTATTAGGCAAATTGTAAGGTGAAATTTTTGAGCCGGGTTGAGCGGCATTTTTTATATCATGAACGCCATGGCATGTAGTGCATGTAGCAGCCGTAGTATCACCTTTGCTTTGAAGTTTACCGTGTACCGAAGCCAAGTAATTTTGAACAGGCATGCTTGCCGTAAAATTAAATTTTTTCTCTAATTTGGAACCGGCGTGACACTTTGCACAAGTATTGGCAATATTGGAAATATAAGCTGGGCTTTTTTTATTGTTAACAGGTAAAATATCATGCGAGCCGTGACAGTCCCAACATTTGGCAGCTTCGTCTACGCCTTCCCTTAGCGCTATTCCATGAATACTCTTTTTGTGTTCGCTCGCTTCTTTATTATGGCATACGTAACAGTTAGCTACCGGAGCATTTTTGTGTTTTAATTTATCGGGCGTCATCCCTTTGTTTGCAACGCATATATGACAATCCGTACAAAGTAATTCTTTGTGAATTGATTTTTCAAGAGAATGTTTATAAGAATCGATTTTATGACACTCGGTGCACTTTTTATCACTAACCTTGGGTTGAGAATGGTAAGGTCTAAGCAATACCCTGCTTTGGTGACATTTAGAACAATATTTGCGCGCCGGTAATTTACAATCCTTTGGAGATTTTACATAATGAGCTCCGTGGCACGTAACGCAAGTCGGCGGATGTTTAATCCGGTCCTTTAACCGTTGATGAATATCCGTTTTTTGTTGTTCTGCAATATCTTCGTGGCAATTACCGCAATTGACTTTGTATATATTTTTACCCGGTTTGTGCGGAAGTTCTTCCGGATCAAAATCTTCATGACAATCGGTACAATCCAAATCGCCGTGAACGGAATTTCCAAATTTTGTAGAATCAATGTATAACGATATTTCTTTGCCATGCCTCGTATAAGTCAACTCATTGTCGCTGTGGCATTCGAGGCAGTCAGATGAAGATTGAGCGAATACAATTTGAGCAAAGCCAAGCAGGAGTAAGAGAAGAGGATACTTTATGAAATTCATAAACACCTCAAAAAAAAGACCGAATGTCTAAAAAGAGATAAAAGAGTGCTTTAATCTAAAAATACACAGAATAGTTTTTAATGTCAATGAACTTTTAATATAAATTTCATTTCAGAAAAAATTGATCGCATACTTCGTTCCATCCGGACTCATCTAAATTCTCCATTATCCCAATATACATACAGGCTTTATCCTTCAGCTTCTCATCATCCTTGAATAATTTTTTCATTATACTTTGACATTTTTCTATATCTTCTTCGTATAAATTTATTGCAGATTTACCAATTTTCAATTTTTTCAGTTCAAAATCCAGATTGTTAGCATCAATTGCGCATATCCAATTTTGTTCGTATGGAGTTATATCAAGTTTTTCAAAATCTTCAGATAACTTTTTATTGATTTTAACAACCTTTCCGGAAATTGGTGATTTAAATGGAATTGATTTGTTACCTTGTTTAATACTAAATAAAACTTGACCGGTTTTAACCTCCATGCCTAAATTAGGAAATTCCACTCCATCTACTTTTCCTATTAGTTTTTTTGCAAAGTCGTCAATTCCAACTTTTACCAATCCTTCCGGATCGATAGCAATCCACGCATGATTTTCTGCAATAAACACACCGCCCGGAATCGCAAATTCGCCCTGCTCGAGACCTGTTGAATCCGGAAAGTGAGTAATATGAACTTTTGGTTGAAGTTGCTTTTTAATTTGTTCTTGCCGTTTAATTAAAAGTTTATTTGTGAATTCAATTAATTCATTTTCCGTAAACGGTTTTTCAACATAGTCCATTGCGCCGTATTTCATACACTCGACCGCTGTTTTTACCGTAGCGTAACCGGTAATAATAACCACATCAATATCGGGACGTAAATGTTTTACTGCTTTTGTTACTTCCACGCCATCCATAAACGGCATTTTCAAATCGGTAAATACAAAATCGTACGAATGTTTTTGAATTAACCCCAGCGCCTCTTGTCCGGTTTCAACGGTATCTACATTATAACCTTCCAAAACCAGGATTTTTCTAAAACTGTCTAATACTATCGGTTCGTCGTCTACGCAAAGGATTCTCGCTTTCGGGTTTGGGACCTCAACACGTTTTAATGTTTTAGATTCTGTTGTGTAATCGATTTTGAGGTCTACTTTAAGAGCTTTTTCCCTTTCGGCTCTTAAATTTTTCTCGCGGATTTTCTTTATAATTAACCGAATAATAATATCGGCAATTATGAAAACAATTACTGCAATTATAAAGAGTGCCATTTTTCACTCCGGATTGTTATTAAATTCTATCTGAACTGCATGAGCTAAGATTTTTCAATTCCGCCTCGAGGTTGGATGGCAATATCCTGTATAACCAACCTCTGAAATAAGGATCTTTTTCGATTAACAACGGTTCATCGATTAGTTTATAGTTCGGTTCTACTATCATTCCGCTTAAAGGCGCCAATAAATGATGAATCAAACTTTCTTCCGTTTCAAACTTTGCACAAACGCTGCCCTGCATTATATTTTCTTCAAATTTCATTAATTCAATCTTCTTCAATGATTTTATTGTTTTCAGATACAAATCGGTTGCTCCTACAAATACTAATCCTTCGTTATCTATGTTAATCCAACTGTTATGCCCTAACCGGTAATACTTTGGTGGACAAGGGACGTAAATAATTGAAGAGTTCTTTTTTCCGAACAAATTATTCTTCAATTCTTTTTCAATCCTTCTATATTCCATTCCCCTGTAAATAACACTTAAAATCTCTTCTGCGGTAAATGGTTTGGGAATATATCCGATTGCCCCTTTCAACAGAGATTTAACAGCCATTTCCACTGTTGAGAATCCTGTAGTTAAAATTACGGGAACAGAAATTCTTCTTTTTTCAAGTTCTTCCAAAAATTGAAAACCGTCCATTTCCGGCATCATAATGTCGGTGATAATTAATTTGTAATTAACATTTTCAATTTGCTTTAATGCATTAATTGCAGACAATGATGAATCGACGGTAAAGCCTTCGCCGCCGGCTATTCTTGCAATCGCGTCAATTATAACTTGTTCGTCATCAATTATTAATAGATCGTATGTTTTTTTATCGACCATTGTATTTTACGTTAATTCGTTTACAGGTAGTTGAATAGTAAAAGTTGTACCTTTCCCAACTTTACTTTCCACGGAAATTTTACCGTTGTGGTTATCGATGATACCCCAAACTATCGCCAGTCCAAGTCCGGTGCCTTTTTGTCCTTTAGTCGAAAAGAAAGGTTCGAAAATTTTATTAAGATATTCTTCCTTAATACCGTGTCCGGTATCCGAAATTTGAATTTTTACATAATCTTGCTGTCCTTTGGAATCGATATAATCCCATTTTTGCCAGCTGCATTGATATTTTGTGCAGCCAACAAGCGTGCCTTGATTAGGGATAAGTATTTTATAAACCGGAGCGCCGCAATGCGGACCTTTTTCCTCTTCGTCAATTAAAGAAACACCGCATACAGGGCAGTAAAGTTTTAGTATTTCGTTTTCTTTTAGTTGAATTCCGTAATGATGTTGATGCCTGCCGTAAATAGGATCGAGATGAACAAATCCTTCGTTCTTACCTGACTTTGCAAGTAATTTAATTGACGGCATTCCGTCAATCTTATGCTCGTCATCCATTAAATTATGTCCTTTAGGGCAAGTAGCACGTTTAATTTGCTTAACTCCGTAAGGAATTAAACTTATTTTTTCGGATTTAATTTTGAGAGTTCCACCGTTATCTCCCATAGCATCAATTGCGTTTACTATCAGGTTTAATAATACTTGCTGAATTTGGTTTGCATCTCCAGTAATTTGAGGAAGATCGGCATCTATTTCTTTTTCAAGCTTAATTTTGTGAATCTTTAACTGATTTGATATTACAGATAATGAATTTTGAATTACCTCAGTAATATCAATTTTATTTTTTTTAGGAGTTGATTGACGGGCAAAATCTAACAGACCTTTAACAATTTCTCTGCTCCTTTTTGTTTCCCGGACAATAACTTCAAGGTCTTTTTGTAATTCGGGATTATCCTTTGCTCTTTTAAGCAGGAAGCTGCTGTAAGTTAAAACACCGGTTAAAGGATTGTTTATTTCATGGGCTACACCGGCTGCCAATCTACCAAGGGAAGCCATTTTATCGGATTGAAAAAGCTGTACTCTCATTTCTGCAAGTTTCTTCATCATATTATTGAACGAACGGGCTAAAATTCCCAGCTCGTCTTTGCTTTCGTAATCAATAGGTTGATTAAGTTCACCTATTGCCACCCGGTTTGTTGCCTCAACTAATTTTTTTACAGGTTTGTCAATCCATTTTTTTACGAATAAACCAATCAGTAAGCTGAATGCAAGGATTGATACTATTGCCAAGACCAAATTTGTAAATTGATTTTTCTGTATTGCTTGGTCGGCAAGTTTCAAGCAAAAAGTTACGTCTAAAACCCCCAAAACCTTTTTTGATTTTGGATGAGTATGACAAGCAGAGTTATAACAACTGGGCTCGTTATAAATTGGATTTATAATTCCCAACAATCTTTCAGAACCGGATTCGGACTTGAATATTCTTGTTCTATCCGATGCCGGAACTTTTTCCAGAGGTTTATTAGCAGCGTGACACAAGTAGCAATTTTCGTCTTTTAAATCTACCTTTGTTCCAATATCGACAGAATCCGAAGAGTAAATTACTTCGCCCGCTTTGTTAAATATTCTTATTTTTTTGATGCAGCCTTCACCGGCATTACCTATTCTGTTAATCAGTTTATAAATATGTTTCCTTTGATTTAACAACATATCGTCGTGTAAACTCATTTTTATAATTTCGCTAAGTTGAGTTCCATTATGCTTAACGATTTCTATCATTGCCTCTTTTTGGTTTCTGGTTTGGAAATAGGAGAAAACACCGATAGTTACCAAAGCGGTAAGAGCAACGGCTACAATTAATTTTATTCCTATTTTCTGAAGCATTTTCTATCCTTAATTATTTTGTTTTCCGTTTAATATATTTCCCGGGTAATTTTTTCGGAAAATATATATCCTCGTCATGGCATTCGCTGCATTTGGGGTTAACCGCAAAATTTCTGTCCGGGTGACACGCCTCGCATTCAAAATCGCTGTGAGTTTCGTTTAATACAAAACCCGTTACTTTATGATTAAAATTGTTTTCGTTCCAACCACTGTGGCAAGAGTTGCAATATTTTGATACTTTTCTAAAGTTCTCAGGCGATTTGTGACATATCTTACATTTTAAATTCGAATGGAATTTAGTTAAATCAAAACCGGACTTTGCGAAATGGTTAAACTGTTTCTCTTCGGTTTTGGAATGGCAAAAAGTACATTTATCGTCAGTATCGTGACAAGATTCGCATTTGTCGTGTGCTTCCCCGCCGGCAAGTTTTGTTTTCCCTTTGTTAATATCGTGGCAATTTTTACACTGCTCGTTTGTATGGCAATTTTTACATTTTAAACCGAATCTTTTTGTATGGTCTAAATGGAAAAAAGTTACAACGGGGTTATCTTCGTTATCCGTTTTGTAAACTATTTTAACCGGAGTGGTTATTTTATATTTATCTTTTAAAGTATTAATATTTGAAGATATTGTTCTTGGGTTTCCACTTTTCGATAAATGACAAGTTTCGCATTTTATTGAGTGGCTCCAATTTCTGTGGCAGCCTAAGCATTCTTGATGATATGCGCCTTTCAAATCCGGTCTGCTGATAGGCGCAATTTTTCTGTTTTTTTCATGGCAATCCCGGCAAGGCGTTATTTTACCGTTTGGTGTGTAGTGATGACATGATGAACAACCGCCGTTCATCTCTGCCATTTCCGCATGTGTTCTATGAGGAAATTTTACCGGGCCGAACAAATTGGAAATACCCTTAAATTGGTTGAGGTCTATTGTTCCGGGGGCTTCGGTAGGAGAGTGGTAAATTGTAATTATCAAGTTTCTGGGGCATTTAGACAGACAAGGATTTAATTTAGTCGGAGTATCGCATGTATGGCAAAATTTACAATCTATTTTTGCCAAGGACTCAACTTTCTTAGTCTGTCCGTTAAGCATTATACAACTAAGAAATATAAACAATATTAAAATCCACTTTTTCACTTCGTCGCTCCCTTAATTTCGAATTTTGCAGAAGGTGTTACACCGGTTTTGGGTTGACTGATAATAGGGAAGTACTTTACAAATAATCTATATAGAAGAATTTCCATAGCAATAAAACCGAGCGTTACGGAAACTTCTCCGAATGACGGGAAATATTGTTTTAATATGTAAGGAGGTTTATACGCTACAATGAAGTTGTTAAATCTATTAAGAAAAACGCCGAATATTACAAGCAGCGAAGCAATATACATACCCGTTATTGATTCTCTTATTGCTTTAGACATAAACATTCTGAAAGGGACTATAAATCCAACTACTATTTCTATAGTAAACATCACACTCTGTAAATTGAATTCGGTTAGATACCTGAATGTGTTTCTTATAGCCATATCGCCGATTTTAAATGCAAGATAAATTCCCAAAAGAGGACCGATGAAATTGGCTAATCCCGAAAGCGTTTCTTTTTCGGGTTTTAATCCGAACGAATGTGATGCCGTAATTGATTCCATAATAACCATTGGGAATCCGACCGCAATAGCCGAAAGCAGAAACAATAACGGTAAAACCGGTGTTTCCCAAAGGGGATGCATTTTAGAACCGGCAATTACCATCAACGTGCCTAAAGATGATTGGTGCAAACACGATAGAACCACTCCCGCAATAATGAAAATAAACATTGTTTTATCTAGACCTCTATCTAATGCGCGGAGTAATTTATCTACCGTTCTGTTTAATTTGCTTAAAACTCCAGGAAGATTCACATGCCCGATAAATTTCTTGGTTACAATCGGTAAAAATTCGATGTACAAAACCGTAAGGTATGTCATTACACATATACCAACTTCAAACAATGGGGAAGTATGGTTCCAGAATATTAAGGGATGCCAAATGTAATACCATCGACCGATATCCGTAAAGACACCGAAAGCGACAAAGGTATAACCAAGCATAGCGGTAAGTAATGCCGGCCGTGTAATTTCTTCATATTTGTCTTTATGAAAAATATGTCCTAATGCCGCGGTTGTAAATCCGCCGGCGGCAAGCGCAACACCCGCAGCAACGTCAATACCAATCCATAACCCCCATGGATATTGGTTGTTTAAATTTGTAACGGCGCCAAGTCCGAATATAAACCTTCCCATTAAAAAGAAAAATCCGTTTAGTGCTACTAAACAAACAACAATTACGCCGGGAGTAAAATATTTAATTTTCACCGGAGCCGGTTCGGTATATTGGCGCATTATATTTCTTCCTCCTCTTTATTGCTTTTTGTTAACCACATTATACCTCCGAGTAATGCATACAAAGCAACGGGCGGAACAAAGTATGCGAAAAGTCCGTGTTGTATCGATTCTGTAACGCCCGGAGCCGGTTCGGTTCCTAATTTTGGTAAAGCTTTCTTACTTAAATCTTCCGAAGCAAGGTATAGCCATGAAGTTCCGCCGACTTCGTATTCGCCGTATACGTGATTAAAATACTTATCCGGTTTTGCTTTAATACGCCTGTGCGCTTCTTCAACCAAATCAACTCTGTTACCGAAAGTTAAAGCTTCAACGGGACAAGCATCCACACACGCGGGAAGTTTTCCTTTTTGCTGTCTATCGTAACAAAAATCACATTTCATTATATGCGGATCGAGCGCTTTTTGGTATTCGAAAGCTGGCACTTGAAACGGACAGGCAACCATGCAATAACGGCAGCCTATACATTTATCGGTATCCCAAATAACCGCTCCGTTTTCCTGCTTTGTCATTGCTCCTACTATACATGCGGAAACACAAGCAGGATGATCGCAGTGCATACATTGAATTTTTACATCCGTAATGTTTTCTCCCTGTCCATAATTTTTATATTCGTTAACTACCGTTAAAGCAGTTTCGTCAGGGCGGCGTAAATGGTCGAATACGGACCGGTCTTCATATGAATTTAAATTACCGGCAGGTATATTATGTTCTTCTTTACAGGCATATTCACATAACCTGCAGCCAATGCATAAAGTCGTGTCGACTAAAACACCTTTACGTGCGGGAGAAGGTGTTTTAACTTCTTTCGCCGTTATTCTCGAAGGCATGGTGCCTGTTAAAATTCCAGCCCCGGCGCCAATTGCAACGGCGGTTTTAATAAAATCCCTCCTGTTTTGAGTAGCCATAACATTAAACCGCTATTTTTTGTCTACTGGATTATTTAATTGATTATTCAAATACATTTTTACAATATTTTTTACTTCTCCGTGTATCCAAGGAATTAACTTGATATTACTTTTATCAATTTCTTGTTTGCATATTTCCGAAAGTCCGTCGCATATAATTACATCGGGTTTTAATTCAATAATCATGTTAATTTTTTCCAATCTGTTATGGGAAACAAGCTTTATATTTTCCGTTTCCACAATTTTGTTGTTGTCTATTTTTATTATTTCGAAATTATTTGCCAAATCTAGTCTGGGTGATATTCTGCTTCCGAATATTGGGATTGCGATAGTTCGCATCTTTCTCTCATACTTTTTAGTTGGGATAGAGCAAATAGCGGACCAAAATGTCCTTTATTGATTTTTAATGAAAATTCAATGATTTATCCGGAAATTAAAATGTGAAGTTATTTAACGGTTGCAGCATTGCAACGGTAAGAGTTGCAAGTGTTTTAAAGATGAAACATGTTGCTTAAAGCAGACCGTACTTTTTCATCTTTCTCCATAATGTTGAGCGGTGAAGTCCTAATTTTTGAGAGGTAAGAGTTCTGTTCCATCCATATTTGTTAAGGATTTCCAAAATTGTTGTTTTCTCCGAGGATTCGAGAGGCGGTGTATTGATTTTTACGTTTTCTTTTTGTTTTTTGTATTGAATTAATTCAGGCGGTAAATCTTTCAGAGTTATTTCTTCATTTTGGCACATTACAAATGCATGTTCAATTACATTTTGAAGTTCCCGAACATTTCCCGGAAAATCATAATGCATTAACAATTCCAGCACTTCATTTGAAACCCTTTCGATGTACTTACCCATTTTGTAATTATATTTTTCAATAAAATGATTAATTAATAGCGGAATATCATCCCGCCGTTCTACAAGCGAAGGAAGTTCAATTCTAACTATATTCAACCTGAAATACAAATCATCTCTAAATTTCTCTTCTTTTACCAATTGGTGCAAATCAACTTTTGTGGCGGAAATTATTCTTACATCCGCTTTTTCCGTATATGTTGCACCTAAAGGTTCGTATTCTTTTTCTTGCAACACTCTCAATAATTTTACTTGTGTTGCAGGGGATAAACTTTCTACTTCGTCTAAAAATATTGTACCGCCGGCTGCAAGTGCAAATCTGCCCGGTTTGTCTTTTTTTGCATCGGTAAAAGCCCCTTTTACATAACCGAACAGTTCCGACTCGAGCAAATTATCGGGTAAAGCGCCGCAATTTATGGCTATAAAAGGACCGTTATTTCTAAAGCTTAAGTTGTGAATAGCCCTGGCAAAAAGCTCTTTGCCCGTGCCGCTTTCTCCTTGAATAAGAACCGTACACTCGCTTTCAGCAATATTCGGCATAATATTAAATAATTGTAACATCCGGTGATTTTTTGAAACGATATCTTCAAATGTATAATTCTGGCGGATTTCTTTACGCAGTGCTTCGATAGCAGAAAGATCGTGAAAAGTTTCAACTCCTCCTAAAACATTTCCCTTTTCGTCTTTTAATGCCGTAGCGCTCAAGTTAATCGGGACTTGTTTCCCGTCCGAGCGTAAAATATTGGCGTGGAGGTTTATATTTTCCTTGCTGGTTTTAAATCTGCCTTTAAATGGGCAAGCGGTTTCACAAATGTTAGAACGAAGAACTTCAAAACAAAATTGTCCTACAGCTTCTTTTCTTCGTACACCCGTAATATTTTCGGCGGCTTGATTAAAAAATGTTATTCGCAGATTTTTATCAACGGTAAAAACACCTTCAGCAATACTATTCAAAATTACATCGGAATGTGTTTCTGTTATAATTTTTTGTTTTATATTTCCCATTTTCGGTTGGGATTATTTTACTAAACGAGAAACATTCCGCAATTTTTACAATATTTTACAATTGTAATGTAATAAAAATAACGATAAAAATACACAATCGTCTTTTTATATTTGGAAATTTTTGTGATCTGCAATAACAGAAGAACATAATAATTTAGTTATTTTACACTGGTATTTCCACTACATTAATCCGGAAAATTGTTTTGGAATTGTGAGCTTTATCAAATCTACGGTTTTATCCTTCTTTAGTTTGGTGGCATATATTTATATTTACTTAAATAAAAATTTATTTTGAAATTTGATTAAAAAACAGAACATATTACTTGTAGGAGACTTTGAAGGTTATAATTTAGCATCCGATTTGGAAAAACTGGATTATTCGGTTATTCAAGATGTTTTTTCCGGCGAAGAAGCCATAAAACTGGCATATAAAATAAAACCCAAAATTGTGATAATAAAAGATAAAATTGAAGGTAAAATTGACAGTTTTGTAACCGGTAATATAATTTTTGATGTTTATGATATACCCATAATTATTACAACCGAATCGTTAAACGAATCGTTTCTTCAAAAAGTAAGCGAGAGTTTACCGTTTGAGTATCTTCTTTTGCCAAGCAGTTTAATTCAAATTAAATTTGCTATTGAAAAAACCCTTGTTACCCATAGAAAAATCGTAAAATTTAGAAACCAGATAGAAGAATATAAAAACTTTTTAGATCAATCTAAAAAGTCTGTTTTTGTACTGGATAAAGACCTTTGTTTTAAGTTCGCAAACAAAACTTTTTTGAAACTTGCTGGTTATAAATTAGATGAATTAATTTCAACCAAATTAGAAACTATCTTATTAGATGAATCCGGTATTTTAACTCGGTTGGAATCATTGCTGCAAGGGGCAAAGGAAAAGTCAGACTCTTTCCGGTTGAAGTTAAAAAAGAAAAACGAAACACAAATTACGCTGGATTTTTATGTAAAACCGATACAAAATATTAATTCGCCCGGGCTATTATTCGAGCTTGCGGAAGAAAAACAAGTTCCTGAAGTTGTTAAAACAGTCGCGGAAAAAGTTGATTATTTAAGTTTGTTTAACAATGCTCCTTACGGAATAGCTGTTCTTTCGGATGGTAATTTTGAATATTTTAATCCCGAATTTTCAGATATAACAGGTTATTCCGTTAGCGAAATTCCGACCTTGGAAAAATGGTTCGAAGTTGTTTTCCCCGATCCTAAATACCGTGAGATAGTTAAAGGAATTTGGGAAACGGATTTTTCAAAAGAAAAAATTGTGAGAACTTTTAGTATTAAATGTAAAAACGGCGAAGTTAAACAGTTGGATTTTAGAACGAGTCGCTTAAACAATAAAAAACAGATATTTTTTGTCTTGGATGTAACCGATCAAAGAAAAACTCAAGAGGCGCTTAACAGATATTTGGAAAAAGTAAGGGAAAGCAAAGCCGATATTGAAGAGAAAAACGAAGAACTTAAGAAATTAAATATTGAATTAAGTAAATCGGAAGAAAAATTAAAAAAACTTAACGAGGACAAGGACAAATTCTTTTCGATTCTGGCTCACGATTTAAGAACTCCTTTTAATGCGCTGCTCGGTTTGTCGCAATTTGTAGCGCAAGAATTTAACGAATTAAGCAGCGAAGAAGTTATAAAAATTATTAACGATATAAACAGCGCCGGTCAAAATTTATTCAGACTACTTGAAAATTTACTTAGTTGGTCCCGGTTAACTTCGGGAAGAGCTGATTTTAATCCCGAAAATATCGATTTATATGAACTAACACTTCAATCTGTTATGCTGCTTAAACCTTCTGCGGAAAAGAAAGAAATCCGACTAATTAATTCCGTTCAAAAAGGTTCCATGGTTTTTGTAGATGAAGTTATGATTGAATCCGTAATAGAAAATTTAATTACGAATGCAATTAAGTTTACACCACGCGGAGGAAAAATTGAAGTTGCAGCCAATGAAAGCGATGAAAATTACGTGGTAAGCGTTAGCGATTCCGGGATTGGAATTAGCAAAGAGAATTTAAAGAAATTATTTAGAATGGATGTTCATTTTACCGAATACGGTACCGAAAAAGAGAAGGGGAGCGGACTTGGCTTGCTTTTATGTAAAGAACACGTTGAAAAAAATGGCGGTAAAATTTGGGTTGAGAGCGAGGAAGGTAAAGGTTCAACTTTTTATTTCACCGTTCCAAAAGCTAAGTCAAATAAATAGCACGCAGATGATATTTAATTATAAAGAAAAACGTTGGAAAGAAAAACGAAGTTACACAAAGAAAAGCCGCTGCCTGTTTTATATTCAATATTTATCAGGTCTCTCACTCATTAGTAATTGAATTAATATTCCTCAATCATTCATTATAAGGCGGATTAAAAATTCTCAATCTCAATTGTTTTTGTTATAGTTTACTCTAATCCTGAAAATTTGTAGTTTCCCTATTGGTTTTTAAGAATATTAAAATAGTATGGAAAAGAAAAACAAAAATATAAAAAGCTTAAGAGAAGCTATTAATAATATTGATGAAAAACTGGTAAAGCTATTGGCCGAACGGCGAAAATTAAGCAAGGAAGTTGTGATTGTTAAGGATAAAGACGGAAAGCCGATTCGGGATCAGCAGCGGGAAACCGAATTGTTGAACAAAATAATTGCAATAGGTAAAAAACATAATTTGGATTCTCATTTTCTCACAAAGATATTTTACGAAATTATTGATGATTCGGTCCGGCTGCAGCAGAAGTATTTACAAAATTATAAACCTGAAAACGAAGCCGGAATTTTGAGAATTGCGATTCAGGGAATTGAAGGGTCCTATAGTCATTTAGCCTCAACGCAATTTTTTGCTCATAACCAAGAGGAGTTAATATTTCTTAATAAAGAAACTTTTAACGATGTTGTTGAAGCAGTTGAAAAAGGTGAAGCTGATTATGCGGTTTTACCAATTGAAAATACTACTTCCGGCGGAATAAACGAAGTTTATGATTTGTTGCTCCATACTACCCTTTCGATAGTCGGCGAAGAAAAATTTCAAGTAAAACATTGTTTAATTGGAACCGGAGGTTCATCACTTTCGAAATTGACCAAGATATTTACACATTATCAAGGAGCTTCGCAATGCAGTAAGTTTATAGCTGCATTACCCAATTGTGAAATCACTTTCTATTCGGATACGGCAATGTCGGTAAAAAAAATTGTAGAAGAAAATAATCCGTCTTACGGAGCAATTGCCAGCGAAGAAGCAGCAAACCTGTTTAATGTTAAAATACTTGAAAGAAACATAGCAAATCAATCCGAAAATTATACACGGTTTTTAGTCTGTTCGCGTAAACCGAAAGATGTAGATTTAAGAATTCCGGCAAAAACTTCTTTGGTAATGGCAACCTCCCACACTCCGGGGTCATTGGTCGATGCTTTATCGGTATTTCAAAAGTATCATGTAAACATGACAAAACTGGAATCCCGTCCTATTTTGGGTAATCCTTGGGAAGAAATGTTCTATTTGGATTTCGAAGGAAATATGGTAGATCCTGTAGTTCGAAAGTTGTTGGAAGAACTTGGCAGATATACCCGGTTTTTAAAAATTCTTGGCACTTATCCCTCAAAAGATATCATCAAAACGGAATACAAGGTTTTTAATGATGCCGGTAAAATTGAACCGGAAGAAAACGCTAAAAGTAAGCCGGAAATTCCCGGAACTAAATTGCCGGAAAAATCCCAAAAACCAAAAAGTTATAAATTAGCAAGCCGGGAATATAAACCGGATGACACAATCATAAAAGTAAGAGATATCATAATTGGAGGAGATAATTTTACGGTAATAGCCGGACCGTGTTCTGTTGAATCGCACGAACAAATATTTTCGTGCGCTCAGGAAGCTAAAGAATACGGTGCCCAAATACTTAGAGGCGGATGTTTTAAACCGCGTACATCGCCATACAGTTTTCAAGGTTTGGGCTTCGAAGGGTTAAACGAACTTGAAGCAGCCGGTAAAACCTACGATTTACCAATAATTACAGAGGTTTTGGCTCCCGACCAAGTTGAAGCAATTGCCAGACAAGCGGATATTTTACAGGTCGGCGCCAGAAATATGCAGAATTTCTCTTTACTAAAAGCCGTTGGAAGATGCCACAGACCGGTAATGCTTAAAAGGGGAATGATGTCTTCGTTGGATGAGTTGTTAAATGCTGCCGAATATATTCTTTCGCAGGGAAACAGACAGGTAATTTTATGCGAAAGGGGAATAAGAACCTTCGAAACCGCTACCCGTAATACACTCGATTTAAGCGCAATTCCGGTTTTGAAAGAACTTACGCACTTGCCTATTATAGTTGACCCTTCGCATGCAATAGGTCAGCGCGATAAAGTAATCCCGTTAGCCAAAGCCGCAAAAGTTGTTGGTGCACATGGAATTATGGTTGAGTTTCATCCCGAGCCGGAAAAAGCTTTAAGCGATCCCGATCAAGCTTTAAGGTTTGATCAGTTTGAAGAAATGATGCGTGATTTGAGTAAAATCTAAAAATTTATAAAGCAAATTTATAACGCGTTTCAAAATAAAAGTTGAAATAACTGGCAGTGCTGTTAGTAAAAGTATTTCCGAATCCGGTACCCACACCGAAAGTAAATCCTTTTTCGTTCATATTCCACAAGTGAATTCCGACTAAAAAATTTCCTACGATTCCAAAATCCCAGGCATCAACGTCGCTAAATGTCCTGTCGTTTAAATAAACGAAACCTAAACCTTCTTCCAAAAATAAATTTTTTGACAAAGGCTGTTCAATAAATCCGGTTAGAGTGAAAGCTTTTATAAACGGATAGTATCTGTCGGTTCGGTTTTCGGGTAAAAAATATTCTACTTTGCGGGCAAATAAAAATCCTAATCGTATTGAAAGTCCTGCTAAAAATTCAGGTTCGTAGCCGACAAGAATTTTGCCGGACAAAGATGTAACGGAAGGGGAATTTCCTTTAATTGTTCCTATTCCCAAACCGGCTCCTACTTCGGTATTCGACGTTTGAGCGTTAGAAATTGCTGCAGTTAAAATTATATATAAAGAG
>JALSTI010000249.1 GCA_026983795.1 Melioribacteraceae bacterium | reverse complement strand
TGAATAAATTTCTACCGGATAGCTTCCACGGTTCTCTGCAGTATTTGTTGCATATTTTAGAAATGTTAAACTTTTGGCAAACGGAAACGGTAATTTTTCCTCTTTGATTTTTATGGGCTCAGGCTTTTTTACTTCGGTTTTCTTTTCTTTAATTATCCTTTTAGACAAACTGACCATAGTTTTGTTTAGTGTTGCTAATTTCTGTTTCAGCTCTTTGTTTTCTTCAACAACATTAGTATCAACTTGAATGTTAAACTTTAAGCCGGCTTCACTCAACGAATCTACTACGGCCATTAAAGAATCCCGTACACTCTTATCTACTACTTGATCTTTTCTAACAACTTCGCCAAGATTTAACTCGGCACCTTTTAAAGCAAGAACGGTTACTACGAAAATGTATAAAACCTGGTAGATAACAAATTTTGAATCTCTACTTTTTCTAACCATGTTAAAGCCTATTTATTAACAATTGAGTTTAGATTATCTAACGACTTTGTAACATTCTCGTTGTTTAAACTTACCGCCATATTATCGATAGATTTACTTAGATTATCCAATTCGTTTAGATGCTCTTTATTTTTTGTTAAAAGAGATTGCATTTTTTCCAAAACTTGATTTATAGCTTTGAAATTTTGATATGTATCGAAACTTATTTTTTGAACTTCGGTCAGATTTGTTTTATAACTTTCAAGTTCTTCGGGCGAAAGTTTAGCCGAAGCGGCGGCGTATAATTGTTCCCTGTCTTCTAAATATTGAGTTAATTTGTTTAGTTTTTCCAATTGTTTCTTCGGATAATAAGCTTCTTGTAATTCATTTGCTTTGTTTATCACTCTTTGAAATCTTGCCCCGATATAATCCAGAACCGGTTCAAAAAGTTTTGCCAATGCTAAAATAATTAACGCTTTTATTTCGAAAGGAACGGATATACCTAAAAATATTTCGGGACCCATTTTAATACTCACTAATAGAATGGCAGCGCCAATTAACGGTAAAGCCGTGGCTAATCCGTCCACCATGCTCATAGAAGACGAAATAACTTTATCGGTATTTTCGAGCGAAGCGTTGGATTTCACTAAATTATAGGATTCGTAATAAGCTTTCAGCGCTATCAATATAAATAGAAAGTATGTGCCGATTGGTAACCACCAAAATTGTAAAGGAACTATGCTGGCGTTTGTCGGCGTCCAACTGGGATAAAAACTTTTAGCAATATTAATTGTAACTTGTCCTAAAACAGGTACCGAAGAAATATCCAGAAAGATTGTTATAATTAATGCAACAAAAGAAACTATTGCAGGTTTAATAATAATTAAAGGTGAAATTTTCTTTAATTCTTCGTCTTTTGCTTTTTGAACGGCAATATCTATCTCCGATTTGCCGTTAATTTGTTTTTTTTCTAAGGAATGATCTTGATTTAACTGACTAATTTTATCCATAAGCGTTCCTAATTTTATAAAACTTCAAATTGTGATCTAAATCACATAAATTATGCCAAAACTATTTTGCCAGATTTAAAACAATACACATCTAAAATTTATGCATTCTTTAATCGACCGGTTAATTCTAAATATTCAGAATTTTAATTAATAATCGCTAAAAATCCTAATTATTATCGGTAGAAAAGCAAATTGGTTTAGAGACTTTGGAATCTATTTTGGAATAAAGATTAATTAACCTCGGTTAACGCATTTTTTCCGGACAATTATTTAAAATTTTATACTTTTGATTTTTTCTCAATTAGATAAAATATTTCTCGTTTTAATACATTTGAAAAGAATATCAATCATAGAAGCAAAAATTGTATGGATATTAAAAAAAATATTTTAATCGGTAAAAATTACCATAATTGTAATTTTTACCTGTAAATTTGTAATATGATTATAGGTATTTGAATTAAATCCCAATTTTCATCTAATTGTATATTAAATTTTTTACAACTAAATTATTATAATTATGTTATCCGGAATTAGATTAGAAATTTTCGAACGTCATCTTAAAATTATAAATTCGGCAGAATCCGGAAAGGAGAATTTTGTTAATGAACTGTGCAATTTTTTAGTATTTGAATTTGATTTTAAGGAAGTATCAATTTACGAATATGACGGGAAAGATGAATTCGCATTGCTTGGAAATTCTTCGTTTGCCGAATTAAACGAGAGAATAAAGTTTTCTTTTAACGAATTAACCCAACTTGTTAACCGGAACAGTTTCATAAATTTAACCGATTCTCTGAGTATTCCGGTTAACGGGGCTGATACTCCAACAAAAACCGGCTTAGCGGTATTCGAAATAAAGAATAATCATATATTTGCTTTAAGACTTGTACGGAAAGTTAATTTTACTTTTAATGAGATTGAAGCCGTCAAAAATATAGCTTCCCTTATTTCATATTACTTAAAAATTTGGATTGAAAACAGAAGCGGAGACACACAAAGGACCGATAAAAGAGTACTGAATATTTTGGCAAATACCATAAATCAAATTTCAAATGAGTTTAGTTCAATAATCGGTTCTGCTTCTATTTTAGAATCGGATAAACTGTTCCCTTCCGGCTCTCCTTATTTTCAGAATATTAAAACCGAATCAAATAACATAAAACAAAAACTTTCCGATGCCGGTAAATATTTGCTGGCTTTATTAAATAAAAATGTTGAATTGGCTACTTTTAATTTGAATAACGTTTTAAGCGATTTATTGAAGGCATTCGGAAATAAGAATTTTACCTTCAATTCGATACATGAAAAAACATATAGAATTAAATCGGATGAACAAAGAGTAAGATATATACTTAAAACTTTAATAACTAATTTATTAAATAACGATCCGGATACCGTAATTAATTTTGATTTATCCGAATCGGCTGACAATTTAATTGAACTTTCCTTAAACATTACGTCTGTAAATAATAAGGATTTTATTTCTCTTCTAAACAAACCGGAAAATATTTATTCGGTAAAAGCCGGCTCGCAAAGTCAAATCTCTCTTTTGTTAATTATGGAATATATTACAGGATTGGGCATTTCCCTTTCCGCATTGAATATGAGTAATGATATGCGACAAATTAAGTTAAAGTTCAACGCCGAAAAGACTGCGGGTTTGGAAGATGCGCTTGGCAAATTGGACGTTAAAAAGGGATTAAACAAAATTCTAATTGTCGAATCCGACGAAGCAACAACCAAACTCCTTAAAAAATATCTAACGAAATGGAATTACGAGCCCGTTTTGGCGCATTCCAAAAAAGAAGTTATTCAAGAACTAAAAACAAATAAATATCTTGCGGTTATTTTGGATATTGAAACCGAATCGGATAACAGCTTAAAATTATTACAGAAAATTAAAAAATTGGATGAAGCTAAAAATGTTCCGGTAATTGTTTGCTCCGTTGAACCTGAAAAAGAAGAAGCTTTTATGATGGGAGCGGTTGAATATTTTTTGAAACCGATTAATTATAATAACCTGGTCGAAATTCTCACCAGCTTTAATCTCAGACGGAATTCAAATGTACTTTGCGTGGATGACGATCCGCCGACTCTAAATTTAGTTAAACAAGCTATAGAAACAGCCGGTTTTAACTCCATCGCCGTTAACGAATCAGATAAAGTAATGGATTTGATTAGAGATAAAGATTTGGACCTGGCAATAATCGATTTGGAAATGCCGCACCCAAACGGATATGAATTAATTCAAGAAATAAAAGCGCAAAATAAATTTTCTGCTTTGCCTATTATCATATATACAGGAAAAGAAGATTATCAGGAGGAATTAAAAAATATTGAGGGGTTATTCAACCATTTATTAAGTAAAAAAGCAACCAAAATAGAAGAGTTGGAAAAAGTAATTAATGAAATGATAATCGGCTATGAAACTCCTTCAAATATAAATGAATTAAAAGAATCGGAAAACGAAATAAAAATTTTACTTGCCGAAGATTATAAGCATTCTCAAATAATTGTTACAAGACTACTGAAGAAAAATAACTTTAATAATATTATTGTTGTGGAAAACGGCGAAGAAGCATTGGATTTTGTACGCAGAGAGAAAGTGGATTTGATTCTGATGGATATGCAAATGCCTGTAATGAACGGTTTTGAAGCAATTGAGCGTATTAGGGAAATTCCGGAATACCGCGAAATACCGATAATATCAATAACCGCATTTGCTATGAAAGGCGACAGGGAAAAATGTTTGGAAGCCGGAGCTACCGATTACTTGCCCAAACCTATCGACAGCAAGGAATTTATTGAAAAAATTAAATATTATACAAATACCTTAACTTAAACGGAAGTTTTAACAGGTTGCGTTTATAGAATTTTTCTTTCCTATCAATATTTTAGAATCATTATATTTGAGTTCATTTTTTAAGAAAGTGTTTGAATATGGATGAAAATAATATCAGAGTAAGATTTGCTCCAAGTCCCACCGGTTATTTGCACGTTGGCGGATTAAGAACTGCTTTATACAATTATCTTTTCGCAAAACATAACAACGGTAAAATTGTGCTGCGGATTGAGGACACCGATAGAAACAGATATGTGGAAGGAGCGGTTGAAAATTTAATCGATTCTTTATCATGGGCGGGAATCAAGTTTGACGAAGGTCCGGTACAAGGCGGAAATTTCGGACCTTATTATCAATCGGAAAGGTTAACAATTTATCGCGAACACGTTAATAAACTAATTAATGATGGTAAAGCATATTATTGTTTTTGTACACCGGAGAGGTTAAAAAATTTACGCGAAGAGCAACAAAGGCTTAAATTACCCCAAGCAAAATATGACAAACATTGTTTGCACCTTAGCCCGCAAGAAATTAATAAAAACCTTGAGACTAAAAAAAGTCATGTGGTTAGATTAAACGTTAAGCCCGGCGAAAAAGTTTTTGTACATGACGTTGTAAGGGGAAAAGTTGAGTTTAATACCGATAATATTGACGATCAGATTTTACTAAAAAGTGACGGTTTTCCAACGTATCACCTTGCAAATGTTGTGGATGATCATTTGATGAAAATTTCTCACGTAATTAGAGGCGAAGAATGGTTATCCTCAACTCCAAAACATATTCTTCTCTATAATTATTTCAATTGGAATCTTCCAGTGTTTGCCCACCTCCCTCTTTTGTTAAATCCTGATAAATCAAAATTAAGCAAACGACAGGGAGATGTTGCGGTTGAAGATTACAGGGCTAAAGGATATTTGAAGGAAGCATTAATTAATTTTGTGGCTCTTTTGGGTTGGAATGCGGGCGACGATAAAGAATTTTATGAGATGGATGAATTAATAGAAAAATTCACTCTAGAAAGAGTTAATAAAGCCGGCGCTGTTTTTAATATAGAAAAATTAAATTGGTTAAACGGAGAACATATTCGTCGTAAATCTGTTGATGAACTTCTGCCGGTGTTAAAAAACGAATTATCAAAATCAAAATTTAAGGGAAAGCAATTTTCAGACAATTATTTAAAACTTGTTCTGAAATCGATGCAGGAAAGAATTACTTTTATTAAAGATATTATTACAAATTCATCTTACTTTTTCGAACCTCCTTCTTCCTATGACGAAAAAACCGTAAAAAAAAGATGGAAAGATGATTCGGAAATTCTTTTGAGTAAATTCCTAAACGAAATTGAAGGGTTGGAAAATCCTTCAAAAGAAGATTTTGAAATAACTCTAAAAAGTATTGTTGAAAAAGAAAATGTTGGATTAGGCAGACTGATTCATCCTTTACGTCTTGCGTTGTCAGGCGTTGGGCAAGGACCCGGAATTTTTGATTTGATATTTATTCTCGGAAAGGAAGAATCGGTTTCAAGAATTAAAACAGCGTTAAAAACAATTCCCGGAATATCCAAATCATTAAAAAACAATTAAAATATATGAGCGAAAACGAGAAAAATTCAAAAAATTTTATTGAAGAAATAATCGATGAAGATCTGAAAACCGGCAAATACAGCACGGTTCATACCAGATTTCCACCTGAACCAAACGGATATTTACATATTGGACATGCAAAATCCATTTGCTTGAATTTTGGACTTGCAGAAAAATACAATGGTAAATGTAATCTCCGTTTCGACGACACTAATCCCTCTAAAGAAGAAGAGGAATATGTTAATTCCATAATTGAAGATATAAAATGGTTGGGTTTCGATTGGCAAGAACGACTTTTCTTTACTTCAGATTATTTTGACCAACTGTATGAATATGCATTAATACTCATTAAAAAAGGTAAAGCGTACGTCGATTCTTTAACCTACGAGGAAATAAAAGAATACCGTGGTAAACCGATAGAACCTGGAAAAGAAAGTCCTTTTAGAAACAGAAGTATTGAAGAAAATCTGGATTTATTCGAAAGGATGAAAAACGGTGAGTTTGCCGAAGGCGATTATGTGCTTAGAGCTAAAATTGATATGAGTTCTCCGAATATGAATTTACGCGACCCTATAATGTACAGAATTAAACACGAAACGCACCATAGAACAGGAAACAAATGGTGTATTTATCCTATGTACGATTGGGCCCACGGGCAATCGGATTCAATTGAAGGTATTTCCCACTCGATTTGTACACTGGAATTTGAAAATCACAGACCGCTGTATAATTGGTTTTTAGATGAATTAGGTATTCATCATCCGCGCCAAATTGAATTTGCGAGACTGAATCTGAATTACACAATAATGAGTAAACGCAAGCTTTTAGAATTGGTAGAGGGAAAGTACGTTAACGGATGGGACGACCCGCGTATGCCAACTCTTTCCGGCATGCGTCGAAGAGGTTATACTCCGGAATCCATCAGAAATTTTGCGGATAAAGTTGGAGTTGCCAAAAGAGACAGCATAAGTGATGTGGCTTTATTGGAGTTTAGTTTGCGAGAGGACTTAAATAAAAGAGCCGAAAGAAGATTAGCGGTTTTAAGACCTTTAAAAATTGTTATTTCAAATTATCCTGAAAATAAAGTCGAATATTTGGATGCTGTCAATAATCCTGAAAACGAAAAAGCAGGAAAAAGGAAAATACCGTTTTCAAGAGAATTATATATTGAACAAGGTGATTTTCAAGAAGAACCTCATAAAAAGTTTTACAGATTGGCACCGGGACGGGAAGTCCGTTTACGTTTTGCATATATCATTAAATGCGAAGAAGTAGTTAAAAATTCAGAAGGGATAATTGAAAAATTAATCTGCAGTTACGACCCGGATACTAAAAGCGGTTCGGGAACCAGTAATAAGAAAGTAAAAGGAACAATCCATTGGGTTTCCGCTGAACATTCCGTAAATGCAGAAGTGAGATTATACGACCGTTTGTTTACGGTTGAGAATCCCGCCGGTGATAAGGAAAAGGATTTTAAAGAATTTTTAAATCCAAAATCGTTGGAAATATTAAATAACTGCAAACTGGAACCTGAATTAAGTGAAGCCAAAATTGGTCAGTATTTTCAATTTGAACGTACCGGCTATTTTGTTTTGGATTCTAAAGATTCAAAAAAAGATAATTTAGTTTTTAATAGAACGGTTTCTTTAAGAGATACTTGGGCAAAAATTTCACGGAAGTAAATTTTTAATGAAAATGTTTTATTTCTTCTAATAAATTGATTTTGTAATTTTCTTGAAAGTAATTAAAATTAACTATAATTTTACATCCCATTATAAGTTTTATAAAAAACTGTTATTTGATTTAAGAAACATATAGTTTGTTGCCGAAGTGGCGAAATTGGTAGACGCGCTAGACTCAAAATCTAGTCTGGGTTAACCAGGTGCCGGTTCGAGTCCGGCCTTCGGTACAAAATCATTTTTAAGCTAAACTTTCTGTTGAATTATTATACACAGTTTTTATATCAGAAAATAAAGCTCATACCTTTTACTTATTTTAAATTTATCACACTGATTATGCTAATACATCAATGGGAAAAGTAAATCCATATAACATATTTGAACCGTTTAATTTGATTTACAGCAAACTATGGGAACCCGGAAACTTTAAATTTATCTT
>JALSTI010000248.1 GCA_026983795.1 Melioribacteraceae bacterium | reverse complement strand
AGGCGCAAAGAAAATAAATGTAAATCATAAATAAATTTCAAAACTGTTTTTTATTAAAATTCTATCCGTGAAAATCCGTTACATCTGTGTAATCCGTGTTCCATCATTTCATCCGAAATTTATACACCGTTAATTGACGAGCATCATTCATGGTTTATCATATTTTTTTGTAAAAAGTTAATTATTTGTCGTTACTATTTATATTTTTAGATATAAAAGATTAAAAATTAGGTTTAAAGATGAATAGTTCAAAACCGCAAGTGGAACTGAAAGATTTATTAACCGAATACAGAAATACAATCCATTCGGGCAAGTCGGCGCTTGAAGAGGATTTACTAAATTCTACATACGGGCAATTTAACAATATCATTTCCCAAATAGTAAATGCAAAATTACTGACTGATAAAGAAGTAATTAAAAATTTAATTGAAATATTTAATTCCTCGATTCCTGCTAATTTAGCTTACGGAATGATGAACAGCGTTGATGCGGAAATTTATTTTGAATTAGGCAATTATATTTTAGATGAATTGGAAAAAGGGAAAGGAGAAGAACAAAATCAAATTAAAAGTTTTGCACATCAATACTTGAATCTCTTTCGTTTGCCGGAATTTCTTGTAAAAATTTACGATGATAAAAAATGGGAAGAATTAATTTTCAAAATTATATTAAAAAGTAAATTCCGGTTTTATGAGCTTTACAAACAAAGACTGGAAACCTATCCTGATAAAACTCTATTTAATGTTTTACATGGTAAAACGGTTACTCAGTATACTTGGAATCAATCCGGTGAATTTATTGAATCTTACAAAAAATCAATTATAGGTCTTGCCGGCGGGTTTGATCAGGAGAATTTCAAAATAGCTTTTCTGATGGAAAATAGTCTTACTATGGCTTTTATGGATTTGGCTTGTCTTACCGGCGGCGTTGCTAATGTTATGATTCCCGCTAATTCTGTTCCGCAGCATATAGAATTTATTTTAAATCAAACGGAAGCGCCGGTTATATTTGTTTCGAAAGAGAAGCAATTATCAAAATTAAAAAGCGTTAAAAATAATTTATTGTATTTAAAACTTGCCGTTTTGATGGAAGGCTCCAGTGCCGAAGATTGGGTTATTACCCTGCAACAATTTTTAGAATACCAATCCAAATATTCGCAGCAAACCGCAGATAAATTTATTAACAGTACAACAATGGATTCGCTTGCTACGATAATGTACACTTCAGGAACCACAGGCGAACCGAAGGGAATTATGTTTACTAATATGAACATAGTTTACAAAAGATTTTGCAGAGCAATGGCACTTCCTAAAATTGGCGATAAGGACAGATTTCTTTCGTATCTTCCTTTGTTTCATACTTTTGGCAGATGGTTTGAAATGACCGGAAGTTTATTTTGGGCGGCTACATATTCGTTTATGGAAAACCCTTCGCTGGAAACTATGCTTTCCAATTTGGAAATGGTAAAGCCTACAATCTTTATCAGCATTCCGAAAAAATGGATACAGCTTTATGAATTTATAGGCAATAAAGTTAATATTGAATTAGACGACGAAGAGATAATTAAAAATACGGTAGAAGAAACTACCGGAGATCATCTTAAATGGGGACTTTCAGCCGCAGGTTATCTTCCGGCAGAGATATTTCAGTTTTTTCAAAAATACGGTATTGAGTTAATGAGCGGCTTTGGAATGACCGAAGCCACCGGAGGAATTACAATGACACCTCCCGGTAAATACATTCCCGATTCCCTGGGCAAAGCTCTTCCCGGAATTGATATAAAATTGGCGGAAGACGGCGAACTGCTTATTAAGGGTCCCTATGTTATGAAAGGATATTTCGGTTTGGACAATCCCTTCGATAAAGACGGCTGGTTCCCTACAGGCGATATAATGACGATGGACAAAAACGGATTTATAGAAATTGTTGACAGAAAAAAGGAAATTTATAAAAACATAAAAGGGGAAACAATTGCTCCCCAAAAAATTGAAAATTATTTCCGTGATTTTGAAAATGTGAAACAAGTCTTTTTAGCAGGCGACCACAGACCGTTTAACACTGTTTTGATTTATCCGAATTTAGAAGAAAAAAACTCAATTTTAACTCAAATGAATGAAGCCGAACTGAAAGATTATTTCGCTTCGGTAATTGTTTCTGTTAATAAATTTTTAGCTCCCTTCGAACGGATTGTTGACTTTAGAATTATCAACCGGCCCTTTTCGATGGAGAAAGGTGAACTAACTCCAAAGGGAACCTATAAAAGACGCGCTATCGAGAAAAACTTCCGCAATTTATTAGATGAAATGTACGCGAAAGATCATACTTCGGTTTATATAGAAAATACCGAAATAAGACTGCCAAATTGGTTTTTAAGGGAAAAAGGATGTTTGAGTGGAGATATAGTTGCTCAACCCGATGGAATATCTATTCCGAAATTAAACAGCAAATTAAGGTTTAAGGTTTTGTCTTCTAAAAACAATCGGTTAAAAATTGGTGATTACACTTATTCCATTTCAACAAATTTCGTCGAACTTCAAGATATACTTACTAATCCGCTTTATTGGTGCGGTAACGAAAACTTGTTTGAGTTTGCCGGCGAAGCTATAGTCCAATGGCATCGCCAAAATTCCAAAGAAGAGAAAATTTCTCTTTTAACGGTTGATCAAGTTAAAGTTGTGAACGAAAAATACATTCAACGGTTCGAAAAAATTTTTAACGGAGATGAAATATCTTTAATAGGGTTTCATTATGCGGTATATTTTTTACGCACGGATAATGATAAACTTAACGGGAAAGCATTGGATTATTTTAAGTTTTTATTAAATGACGAGACTCTGCCCATTTACCGTACGGCTTTGTATTTTGCTTCCAAACCGTTTTTAACCGGTAACATCAACGTACGGAGAAAATTGTTTAAATATGCCATCCCTAAAATTAAAATCGATAAATTTTATGAACTGCTTCGACTGTATTTAAATGAAAACTATAACTTTCTTGACAAAGACCTTATTACCACAATTATAGAGGGAAGTAAAGGCAAAGAAAATCTTCAGGAGATTGAAGAAATTTTAATAAATGAAATTCGCCGCTATTCCAAAAAATCAATATCGGAAACACCTATTCCCGCAATATTTAATTTGCTTACCAAATATGGAATAAGACATCCTACGCGCTACGGCGATGTACGGAGAATGTTTGCCAGATTTGAAATCAGTAAAGAATATCCGGAACTGGTTAATCTTGCAGAAAACGCACGCTACAATTTAAGAAAAGGTTTCAGGGAATGGCTTGGACCAAACGAACAAGTTGCCGTTGATGTGGAAACCGGAGAAGAATATCAGTGGAAAGACGTAGTAATTTTTGAGGAAAATATTGACGGTGAAATTAAAAAAAGAATTTTAGACGCTATAATCAATACTACAATTTTAAGGGAAACCGTATTTTTATTTTCGAAAGGTGTTTTGCTTCACTTGGATAGTATTCTACCCGGTGGAATTTGGATTAGTCTTTACGAAGAAACCGGTTTAAGATACGTGTTTAGAATAACAATTCAAACAAGAATGCTGGGCTCGTTTGAAATGATTTTGAAATTAAACAAATCGATGAACGAAGAAGATATTAAACAAAAAATTAAATGGTTAATTATTGCCGGTACTAAATATTATATAAACGAATTAGTAGAAGATTTCGGTTGTTACATAAAAGAATATGATCTTTGGACGCAAAAATATGTGCCGGGTGATACAGTCGAGAAACTAATCAGAAGAGAATTGAAAAGGGATAAAGTAAACAGCAAATCCAAACTGTATCATCTTTGGCCAAATTTTGTTTGGAATGCAGCGGCAGCATATTTTAATTTTTGGAAATTAACAGATAAATCATTAATTCTTAAAAATCCTACAATCGAAAATTTTGTAGTGCCGTTTCACGATTATCAAACCGGAACTAGAATAGTTTCTTTAACCGAAAAGCGTGAATTTCAAAATTTAACCGATTTGTTCGGTACATTTTATATGAAATTCATAAAAGAATCGGAAACCAAATATGATTTTTTGCACCGGGATTCCATTTGGAATTATATTTTTTCCGGTTTAATAAATGCAAGGGGAGAGCAAAAAGGGATAAACTTGCTTAAACAATTCGAAAACGAATTACTCGAAAATTCGGTTCCCCCGGAACTCGATAATGTGTTGGAAAAATTGCAGCTATTTCTTAAAACTTTAAACAAAGCCGGTTATATTCCCAAACAACTTTATTTTGCTATTAAGAGATTTCATAGATGGTTCAAGCTTAATAACGAAGCTTCTATTGAAGCCCAAGCCGAAATGATAAACGAACTTTACGATACCTACAATATTTCCGAACTGGAAAATAATTACCCCGAAGCAAGGACAAGATTCTTTTTGGAAACTTGTTTTGGCGATTCCAAACCCGAGCTGAAGTCCGTTTTATGGGAACTTGTAAAGGAACAACATAAAGGGAAAATGCAACCTGAAGAAATCCTTGCGGCAATTTCAAAAATACAAACAGAATTTGATCTTACTGAAAAAGAAGCTTATTTCTTAACCAGATTAAGTTACCCGCATCTTAAACCGAATGATTCCGCCGAGTTGGTTAAAATAAAAGGAACAGGAAGTCAAGCCGCTAATCTTGTGGTTCAGTTAGAAGATTACGATGGGAATCCGTACATAATACGCGGACCAATTACACCGAAGGAAATTTCCAAATTACATAATTTGTTCCTCGAAGCTAACTTACAAGTGCATTTTAGACCCGAGCATCAGTTTTTAGTTGCCCTTTCGGAAAGAGGATTTATTTTCGGCGGACTTTTTTACGTACAAGTAAACGAAACAACAGTTCATATGGAAAAAATTGTAGTTGCCGATGCTTATAGAAGACTTGGAATAAGCGACGGTCTTATGAATGAATTTTTTAACCGACTTATCGATAGAAAAATAGAGTATGTTACCACCGGTTTTTTCAGACCCGAGTATTTTTACCGCTTCGGATTCAAAATAGAGAAAAAATACTCAGGTTTAGTTAAAAAATTGTAGTTACTATAATATTAATTTTAAGAAAATTAAATTTTCCTGATAGAGAAAAAAATTATAAATCGGAAATTATTTTATAAACATCTGAAATAATTTTTTTATCTTTCATACCCAAAAAGTATCCATAATCTCACAATCACAAGAAGAAAATGAAATTTAGAAAGAAGGTAAAATTTATTTTTATTACAGGCGGGGTTGTGTCTTCGTTAGGGAAAGGAATAACCGCCGCATCCTTGGGTTTATTATTAAAAAAGCGCGGTTATAGCGTTACAATTCAAAAATTCGATCCTTATATAAATGTCGATCCCGGGACGATGAGTCCTTTTCAACACGGCGAAGTGTATGTAACCGATGACGGGGCGGAAACAGATTTGGACCTCGGTCACTATGAAAGATTTTTGGATGTAAACATGTTGAAAGCAAACAACACTACAACGGGACAAGTTTATTATGAGGTTATTAAAAAAGAAAGGCACGGAGATTTTTTGGGCGCCACCGTCCAAGTTATTCCGCATATAACCGATGAAATTAAAAAAAGAATAAAATTATTGGGAGAATCAAATAAATACGATATAGTAATAACTGAAATTGGCGGAACCGTAGGCGATATAGAAAGTCTGCCTTTTATAGAATCTATAAGACAGTTGATGTTGGAATTAGGCAGGAAAAATGCTCTCAGCATTCATGTAACGCTTGTTCCTTATATCAAATCCGCGGGCGAAATGAAAACTAAACCAACCCAGCATAGCGTAAAAAATTTATTGGAATACGGAATTCAACCTAATGTTTTAGTCTGCAGGTCCGAAGAAAAGTTGCCCAAAGAAATAAGGGAAAAAATTGCTTCGTTTTGTAATGTTAAAACCGAAGCAGTAATTTCAGCCTACGACGCATCAACAATTTACGAAGTGCCTTTAATATTAAATGAGCAAAATTTTGATAGAATAGTCTTAAAAAAATTGCATTTACCCGATATAAATATCGAGTTGGAAAAATGGATTGAGTTCGTAGAAAAAATTAAGAATCCTTCTGGCTCCGTTACTATTGCCGTTTGCGGAAAATATACCGATTATTTGGACGCTTATAAAAGTATTTCCGAAGCATTTATTCATGCCGGCGCGGAAAATGATGTTAGAGTCAATCTTAAATTTGTTAGCGCCGAAAAATGCGAGAAAAAGAAACCCGAAGAATTGTTAAAAAATATTGACGGACTTCTTGTACCTGGAGGTTTTGGCGAACGCGGAATTGAGGGGAAAGTTAACGCCATACAATACGTTAGAGAAAATAAAATTCCTTTTTTCGGTATTTGTCTCGGTTTACAATGCGCCGTAATTGAATTTGCAAGAAATGTGGCAGGAATAAAAAGGGCAAATAGTTCCGAGTTTGTAAAAAACTCGTACAGCGTTATTCATATTATGCCCGAGCAAAGAAAAGTAAAAGATAAAGGGGCTTCTATGAGATTGGGCGCTTATCCGGCGATTTTAAAAAAAGGAACTAAAGCAAGATCTGCTTACAAAAAGGAAAAAATCTCGGAGAGACACAGGCACCGTTATGAAGTAAATAATAAATACCGGAATGTTTTGGAAAAAAACGGAATGATTATAAGCGGAGTTTCCCCCGATAATAATTTAGTTGAAATGATTGAAGTAGCTAATCATCCTTGGTTTGTCGCTTGTCAATTTCATCCCGAACTTAAATCGAGAGCCACAAAAGCTCACCCGCTATTCAGGGAATTTGTTAAAGCGGCAATCGAATTTTCCCAATCCGGCAAAACTTAAAATGAAATTCTTTCTTTCTTTATTATTGGTATTTTCCCTCTCTCCTAAAAAAGATTTTCGCAAAAGTTTGTCTAACGGTATTAATAAACTATATCAATTGAAACTTGATGAAGCCGATAAACTTTTTAATACGGTAATTCAATTGGCTCCGAACGATCCCCGCGGTTATTATTATAAATCGTTAGAACATTTATGGACCTTTTTAGGTTCAAAGCAAAATCAGGAATACGACTCGTTTTTCGTTTATTCCGATAAAGCTAAATTGTTGGTGGATTCTATTGATAGTATTGATCAAAAAGTATATTTATCGGACTTTTGGAAAGGAAATGTTTATTCTCAAAGGGCAATGGCTTTTTCGGCTAACGGAAGTATGATTGATGCTTTTTGGGCTACTAAAAAAGCGGTCGGTAATTACGAAGATGCACTGGAAGCAAACCCCGATTTTTACGACGCATACTTGGGTATTGGACTGTTCGAATATGCGCTTTCTTTCGTTCCTGCTATATTCAAATGGGGACTAACAATAACCGGATTAACCGCAGATAAAGAAGAAGGATTTAAAAAAATAAGACTCGCACAGCGGAAAGGAAATTTTGTAAAGGTTGAGGCGACTTATCATCTATCTAAATTGTATATGGATTATGTTGCCGAGTATGACAGCGCAAAAATATTGCTTAAGCAGATTCTTGCCAAATATCCCGAAAATACTTTATTTCTTTATCAATATGCTTTAACTCTAATTGCAAACAAAGAATTAAACAAAGGTGAAGATGTTTTGAATAAATTACTGCAGATTGATAATAAATATTTAACACAAACAAACGCGTTTAGTTATTTTCTTTTGGGCGAAATTTATTTTAAACGGAATAAATTTGAAAAAGCAAAAACATATTATCTTACTTTTCTAAAACACGCAAAGGCTATTGATTATACGGGTTTGGGTTGTTTGAGAATAGCTTTTTGCAACTTTATGCTTGATAATAAAATGGAATATAAAAAATATTTATTGCTGGCTAGAAACGGAAATTTGGATTTAGACGAAGATAGTCACGCAAAAGAATTCAGTGAAACATTGTTCGACGAAAATTTGCGGAGTAATATTAAGTCGGTAATAAAAGCAAAAAATTATCTCGAAAACAATCAGCCTGATATGGTTATTCGATTGCTTAAAAC
>JALSTI010000247.1 GCA_026983795.1 Melioribacteraceae bacterium | reverse complement strand
AAGGGTATATCCGGAAATAACACCTTTGATGTTGCCTATTTTTAAGCCGATTATAATCCCTGCAATGACTGTTAATTTCAGAAGTATATTCAAGTAGAAAATCTTTTTGGTCTTACCGATGGTTTGGAAAATTGTTCCGGTGTATGTTAATGAATTTATGGCTCCTATCATACTGAAATATCGAAAATATTCAACGGCCGGAAGCCAATTTCTCCCGTAAACCGTTAAGATGATGACATCCGCCAATAAAAACATCAATCCCATTAGTGGAAAAGTTATATATGCCGTAGTGTTTATTAAAGTGATATACTTTTTCCATAATATATCCTTATTCTGCTGAAGTCTCGAGAAGGCGGGAAAAATAACGCGTGATATTGAAGTTGATATTTTACTAACGGGCAGAAGCATCAACGAATAAGCTTTATTGTAATATCCAAGTATTGTTTCGCCGAAATTTTTTCCTACAAGTAACGTGTCTGTGTTGCCGGACCAATAATTTAATACTTTTAAACCCAATAAGGGTAAACTGTATTTAATATGTGGAATTAATAGTTTTTTGTTAAAATAGAATCTGGGAACCCATCCGGCCAATTTGAAACTTATTAATATCAGGTAAATGCTCGATACTAAATTTCCGATAATTAATGCCCATACGCCAAAACCTTTTAACGCGAGGATAATCCCTGTTAATCCGTAAAGTATTTTATTCGATATGTTCCGAAAAAAAAACTCCTTAAACAATAGCTTTTTTTGAATAAGCGCATTGGGAGTTCCACTTAAAGTGTTTATGATAAAAAGAAAACCCATGGCAATTGTAATATTATTCAGTCTTGGGTTATTGTAAAATTTACCGATTAAAGGGGCGGAAAAGATTATAATAGCCCCAAGAAATACGGACAATAAAATATTAAACCAAAAAACCGAATCAATCTCATTGCGTGAAAGATTCTGTTTATAAATCAATGATGCATTTATTCCGAAATCCTTAAGTATTCCCAAGAATCCGGTAAAAACACTCACCATAGCCAGCAAACCGAATTCCGAAGGTGCGATTAAACGGGCCAAAACGGCACTAATAACGAGGTTTATAAAAAAAAGGGATATATTATCTATGAAAGACCAAGAAACGGAAGATAAAAATGTAGGTTCTTTTTTTTCGCCGGAAGCCATAATTTATATATAAAAGTAAGGTCACTTCCCCGCATAAGCATCCACATCCGCCGCCGTTATGGTATCGCCGCCGAGAATCATCAGGCGTTCCACCACGTTACGCAATTCGCGGATATTCCCCGACCAGGTGAAATTCATCAACTTTTCAACGGCTTCCTTCGAGAATTGCTTGGGTTTCATATTCTGCTCCTCGGCAATTTGCTTGGCGAAATATTCCACCAGAAGCGGGATATCTTCCTTGCGTTCGTCCAATCCGGGAACTTTGATTTCGATGACGGCCAAACGGTGATACAAATCCTCCCGGAAGTTTCCTTTCTTGATTTCTTCCTTCAAATCTTTATTGGTGGCGGCAATAACACGCACGTCCACTTTAATGGATTTGTCACTGCCTACGCGTGATATTTTATGTTCCTGCAAAGCGCGTAGAACCTTGGCTTGTGCGGCCAGACTCATATCGCCCACTTCGTCCAAAAACAGCGTTCCTCCGTCGGCTTGTTCGAATTTTCCCTTTTTGTCTTTGTAGGCC
>JALSTI010000246.1 GCA_026983795.1 Melioribacteraceae bacterium | reverse complement strand
ATTCGTTATCAATTTTTTCGTTAAAACCAAAATTTTGGATAGCCGCATGCAAAATTTCCTCGGAAGAGAATGCATCTTTAAATTTTACAACGGATAATTTGTACTTTTGGTCGCCTTCCAACAAAATCTCCAGCAATAAGTTTTTCATAGAGCTGTCATATTCAAGGCGTAAACCAAGTTTACTCTCCAGCTTAACCAACGCATCCAGCATTACCCAAGCTAAAGGACCTTTCACATTTTTTAATTCATCTTTAATAAATTCATAAGCCCGTACATCACCAATATTACCAAGACTTTCAATAATTGAAAATTTAGTAAGGTCATCGGCATCGGCATGGATTTTAAGGATAAAATCCACCGCCTCTTTTGATCCGATTTTTCCTAATGCTTCAATAACTGTCGGCTGGTAAAGTTCATTCTTATCATAAAACGTAACAATTGAACGTATAGCTTTTTCTTCTTTTAAATTACCCAAAGCTTCAATACATGCCAGTATCACATTATCGTCTTTATTTTCACTTAAAATTTTCAGTATTAAGTCAACGGCAACTGGGTTTCCGATCAAACCAAGTATATCAATCAAGAATTTTTTGTCTTCATCGTTGCAGCTTTTTAAATAGTTAAGAATAGCAGAAATAGATTTATCTTTTTTTTGTAATAAAATTTCCCCTGCTAAATTTCGTACCGCACTATCTTTAGACGAGATGAGAGGTACAATAATTTCCGGAATATGCGGATTGGAATTTTCTACCAAAGTATTGGAGACGGCGTCTTTAATTCCATTATCGGGTGAAGTTAACTTTTCCGCGAAATAATTAACTATTTCGTCCGGCATTTCATTCGATACAAAATTCTCTGCTGTTGTTTTAATAATAGATACATCATTCGTATCTAAAAGTGATTTTAAACGTTGATATTTTACTTTTTCCATTATAATTATTTTTTAGAAAGCAAAAACAATTTTATTCTTGAGTATTATCGTAATAAAGCCTAATAATTTTAGATTTCTTCATTATAAGCAAAATGAATGCCTAAATAATTTTGGTGAAATGGGATTGTTTTATAAGATTTTAGAAAGTTTTAATGGCTAAAATCAGCCAATTGCGGAAAAGCAAAGGCAAGTTATCCGCTATTTTTTATTATTTGACTAATGAGTGAAAGTAAAATAATAGTTTATGTATTTTGTATTCAACCAAATATTTATTTACAGCATAAAAAAAATTATTTTTTCATTTGCTATTTTAATACCTTTTTGTCTATTTTTACATAGTAAAATTTTTCTGCTGAATATATTGTTTTTGAAATGAGTCGATTTACTTTTACTTTTTTAATATATATTCTTATTTGGACGGCTTTTACGTCTTCTTTCGATCCGCAGGAATTAGTCACCGGCGCTGTTCTCAGTTTTATAGTTGCAACTTTCAGTTATAAATCTTTTACAAGTGAAGGATTGTCTTACTTACATCCCAGAAAATTATTTTATATTGTAAAATACCTTATTGTGTTTTTTATTGCGCTTGTTAAAGCTAACTTTGATGTTGCGTGGAGAGTAATTAACCCAAAACTCCCAATCAATCCCGGAATAGTTACATATAAAACAAATTTAAAATCGGATACTGCTAAGATGTTTCTGGCAAACTCAATTACCTTAACTCCGGGAACATTAACCGTAGATGTAATTGACGATAAACTTTATATACATTGGATTGACGTAAAGTCGACCGATCCGGAAACTATATACAAAGAAATAGGTGCAGCATTCGAAGAAATTTTAAAGGAAATTTTTCAATGATATATTTTCTTTTAATAGTGATGCTATTAGCAATAATTTTTTGTGCCGCCAGAGGTTTATTAGGACCAACTGCATCGGACAGGATTGTTGCGCTGGATAATCTGACAACTATAACAACCGCAGGTTTGGTATTGCTTGGATTTGTTTTCCAGAGATTTATTTATATAGATGTTTCCCTTATTTACGGAGTGCTTTCTTTTATTGGAGTTTTAACCCTTGCACGATACATGGAGGGCGGATTATAATGGTTCTTACTGTTATAGGATATATTTTAGTTACAATTGGAGTCCTTTTTCTCTTTTTGGGAGCTCTTGGAATTTTCAGAATGCCCGATGTATTTACAAGAATGCAAGCAGGCACAAAAGCTACAACCCTTGGCGCGCTTGGAACTATTATCGGCGTCGGATTCCTTCAACCCGAATGGATTTGGAAAACATTAATAATTGCAGTCTTTATTGCTATTTCCAATCCGATTAGCTCACATGCTTTAGCCAGGGGAAGTCATAAAATAGGTATAAAACCTTACTTAAAGGAAGGCGGGGTTGATACATACGCAGAAGTTGACGAAGGAGTGAAAGAAGCATAATGGATTGGTTAACAATTTTAGTCCCGTTTTTATCTTTATTAATTATAATAGCAGCTGGCTTTGCCGTCTATCAAAAGGATTTAATATTGGCCATTATCGGTACTTCAGCCATTTCCGTGGTTTTATCAATTTTCTTTTATATCCTTCAAGCTCCGGATGTTGCTTTAACCGAAGCTGCAATTGGAGTTGCATTAAGTACCATAATCTTCGTTATCACTATCAAAAAAACCAAGAGGTACGAAGAATGAGAAAGGTTATTGCAATATTGTTACTTGCAGTAGTTGGATATTATATTTTAGGAACACTGCTTAATCTTCCGTTCGGACAAAAAGCGACCGGAGTTGGGAAATATTATTTAGATTCAACCATTAAGGAAACAGGAACGGTTAACACGGTTACTTCTATTGTGGTAAGTTACAGAGGTTTCGATACTTTGGGTGAAGTAACAGTTCTATTCCTTGCTGCTACTGGTCTAGGAGCTATTTTATTCGATAAAAAAGGCAAAAAACGTTCTTTACAAAATGCCAGCTTAATAGTAAAGACTTCTTCTAAAATGATTTATCCGCTTACTGTTTTATTAGGAGCTTATGTTTTTGTACACGGTCACTTAACGCCCGGCGGCGGATTTCAAGGAGGAGCAATAATTGCAACCGGAACTTTGTTAATGTTTATGGCTTACAGATCGTTCGAAACAAATCATACAGCATTAACAATTATTGAATCGCTTGCGGGATTAACTTTTGTAAGTATCGGTATATCCGGTTTAATTTGGGGTTATTCCTTCTTGCAAAATATTTTACCGCTTGGAACTCCAAACGAATTATTATCAGGCGGAATAATTCCATTAATCTATATTGCAGTAGGTTTTAAAGTGGGCGCAGAGTTAACAACGGTTTTAGATACATTATTAAAAACTATAAAAGGTTAATGATTTATTTTATAACATCGGTCGTTTTAATTTTAACAGGAATGTATGCCGTTCTTGTTAAGAAAAATTTAATAAAAATTGTAATTGGTCTCTCAATTATAGATAGCGGCGTTCATTTACTAATGATTGCAATAGGTTACGTGAAAAATGCTACTGCTCCTATTTTTTCCAAACCGGGGTTAACCGCAGATAAAATGGTTGATCCGGTTCCTCAAGCATTAGTGTTAACATCAATAGTTATTGGGTTGGCCGTAACCGCTGTTGCACTATCTTTAGTTATAAGATTGTATGATCATCATAAAACATTGGATATTAATAAAATCAGAAAGTTAAAATGGTAAGGTTGTTATAATTATGAGTCCGGTACATTTTATTGCTATTCCGTTATTTGCAGCTTTTCTTATTCCCCTTGTTGGGAAAGTCTCGAAAAATTTGGTAAAATTAATTCCGGGTATCGTCTTCCTTTATTTGTCTTATGTAGCTATTACATTGTTCCCTATCGGTATTCATAAACCGATTGTGGAAATAATTGCCGGATTTAAAGCCCCTTTCGGAATTTCCTTGTATTACGGACCATTGGCAGCTTTTTTAACAACCATGATTACACTGATTGGCTTTGTTATTTGGTTATATAGTTACAAATTTATTATTCGTGAACCCATCGAAAAATATTACATGCTTTTTATGATGCTGATTACCGGTTCTACCGGTATAGTTTTGACGGGCGACGTTTTTAATTTGTTTGTATTTCTTGAAATTACTGCAATAGCCGCATACTCATTAACGGCATTTTTAAGAGATAAAGACGGTGCCGAAGCAGCATTCAAATATTTACTTATAGGTTCCTTTTCTTCTACATTTGTTTTGTTGGCAATTGTTTTACTCTATGCCAATGTTCATACGCTGAACATGGCTGATATTGCCACTAAAATTTCAAGCGTTCCGTTAACAACAAGAATATTTATACTAATATTGTTTTTAATGGGATTGGGAATTGAATCGGAAATGTTTCCTCTGAACGGCTGGGCTCCGGATGCATACTCTCAAGCTCCCTCTCCGGTTGGAGCAGTTTTCGGCGGTATCGTAGTAAAGGCTTCAATCTATGCGCTGATGAGACTGATTTATTTGATGTTCGAATTCCAGTCGGTTATGCATTTCCTTGTTATTATGGGCGTTATAACAATGTTGATTGCGGAAATGTCCGCCATGAGGCAACAACAAATTAAAAGAATGCTGGCATTTTCAAGCATAGGTCAAATGGGGCTGGTAATAATTGCTTTTGGAGTGGGAACAGAACCAAGCGTGAGAGCGGCATTATTCCAAATGTTTAATCATGCACTTATAAAATCGTTATTGTTTTTTGCAGCCGGTTACTTAGTCTTTCATTCGGGATCAAAGAAAATTTCGGCATTAGACGGATTGGGACATGACAAACCTATTACAAGTTTCTTCTTTGCATTCGGTGCTTTGGCAATAATCGGTCTGCCGCCGTTTTCCGGGTTCTGGAGTAAGTTATACGTGTTGTTGTCGGTTGCTAATTCGGGATTGTTTGCAGCCGTTGCACTTATTTTATTCAGCAGTGTTGTGGAAGCAATCTATTATTTAAGAGTAGTAAGCAGATTATATTTTAATACGGAAGTTGCAACGGATGTTAGAAGGACTCCGGTTTCGGGACTGGTGGCAATGGGAATTTTAACCTTAGTTATTCTTTTTGTGGGGTTTTATCCGAATCTTGTTTTACATTGGATGACTCCTGCTGCAAACGAATTATTAAATAAAGCAGCCTATATTAAGGCAGGATTGTTTCACTAAAATTTACATTAAATATTATTATGATTTCGATTCCATACATATTACTTATAGCTTTCGCAGGCGCTTTATTATCTTTTGTTATTCATCATATTGCACCTAAACTTAGAACCCCGGTCGCTTTGCTTACAACGGTTTTACTTTTATATTTTGTTTGGGCGCTTCCTGCCAATTCATTAATCAATATCAAAATCGGTGATTTTATTTTAACTTGGGGAACTACAGCTTACGGTCAATTATTTGGAATGCTGGTAGCTGTTCTGGGATTTTTTACCGTATTGTATTCTACGGATTTTATGGCTTCAAAAGAGAGACTCGGCTATTTCTACATGAATTTCTTATTCGTAATCGGAGGAATGTTGGGAATAGTTTATAGCCAGGATTTTATTTCTCTTTTCTTTTTCTGGGAAATTATGACGTGGTCATCTTTCATGCTTGTGATATACTGCTGTAAAGATGCTCAATCAATCGGATTAAAATATTTTGTTTTCAGCGCAATCGGTGCTTATTCAATATTAATCGGGATTGTATTGCTTTACTCAAGCATGGGAACTTTACAATTCAAAAATATCTTTGGACACATAAACGAGATTAGCACCGGAATTAAAATAAGTGTAATCATATTAATGATTATAGGATTTGGCGTTAAGAGCGCACTGATGCCATTGCATGTTTGGGCGCCCGATGCTTACGCCGTTTCCCCGTCGCCTTTTACGGCTTTATTTTCCGGAGCTCTTTCTAAAATGGGTATTTTCGGCATCGGATTGGTTTTATTTAAACTTGCCGCACATACCGGATTTTATTCATACGTTCAGTATACTTTAGCTTGGATAGGCGGAATAACAGCCTTACTGGCTACATTTTATGCTATAGCACAGACCGACGCCAAGAAACTTTTAGCCTATTCCTCAATCGGTCAATTAGGATATATTATAGTAGGTTTGGCAATAGGTACGCCGTTAAGTATTGCAGCGGCTCTATTCCTTGCTATTCTGCATGCAATTTTTAAGTCAATGTTATTTATGGCAACAGGCGCCGTATATATGAGAACCGGGACAACCAATATGACCGAGGTTTCCGGTTTAATTAGAAAAATGCCTATAAGTTTTGTTACGGCTTTGTTTGGAATTATTACTGTAGCCGGCGTTCCTCCATTGGGTGGCTTTGCCGCTAAATGGATGCTTTACGAATCTCTTATTCAATCCGGTCATTACTTTTTGGTAATAGTTATTTTCGCAGCCAGTACTGCTGCATTTCTTTATTTGTTTAGATACATATTCTCTTTGTTCTTGGGACAAGAAGAAAAAGAATGGGAAAACGTAAAAGAAGTTCCTTGGACAATGCAGATTCCAATGATTTTAATGACCATTTTCGTTTTGGTTATCGGCGTATTCCCCGGTTTGTTACTCGATCCTATAAGCAGTGCAATGCAATATCTTAATGTAAAACCTTTCGATTATCAAATGTCCGTTCTTTTCAATAATTGGGGCGGAAAAGTAGATATGCAAATAGTTGTTAGAAGCATTGCCGCTGTTTTTATCCTTTTGGGAATATTTATTACAATTAAAGGTTACCGTAATACACGTTATGTTACAACAAAAGATATTCATACATCCGGCGAAATACCAACGGAAAACGAAAATTTAACTTATGCAGTTGATTTTTATAAACCGTTTGAAAGATCCATTGCGCCTTTGTTAAAAGCAAGTATTGATAAAGTTTACACTTTAACCGGAGATATATTCGAACAAGCATTCGATTATTTAAGATACGTTTACACAGGAAACGGGCAAACTTATGCAATGTATGTTGTATTATTTTTAGCAATTTTACTCCTGTTTTCCGAACTGATTTTTGGAATTATATTGTAGGAAGTATTAAGTTATGAATATAAATTGGCTATCTGTTTTAGGAATAATTACAACACCAATTATTGCTTTTATTGTTGGTGTAACTTACGGGGGGCTTACAAGAAGAATAACCGCCAGAATTCAAAACAGATATGGTCCACCGTCATCTCAAAACTTGTTGGATATTATAAAACTTTACAGCAAAGAAACAAGCATCCAACATGGAGTTATGCAGCATCTTGGACCAGTATTTGCCATAACAGCATCTATAACTACATTATATTTTATACCCGTAATAAAAAATTCGGTTGTATTTACAAATTTAAGTTTTAACGGCGATCTGATTTTTTTGTTATACATTATGGTTTTCGGATCGCTGGGAATGGCTCTGGGAGCCGGTCAAACCGGAAACCCTAATGCAGCAATTGGTGTCTCCCGCGGTTTAAGTCAAATGGTTGGATATGAAATTCCGTTTGTTCTTTCATTAGTGGCAATTATGACGCAATTTCACACTACATCATTAACCGATCTTCTAGCGGTTCAAAAACATTTTGCCGATTGGATTATTTTTCAATCACCGTTAGCATTTATTGCGGGAATATTGGCATTTTTAGGAATGATGGGTTATGCGCCATTCGATGTTGTAATTGCGCCGGCGGAAATTGCTTCCGGTCCTCCTTCCGAATTCGGCGGAAAGTATTTAGCATTAATGATGACAAGCAGATCGATATTCACATTTGCAAAGCTTGTGTTATTTACCGATATATTTTTAGGCGGCGCATCGGATTTTATTACTTTAATTATTAAAACTTTTTTACTTTATATGATTCCGGTATTGACCGGCATCGTTTTTCCAAGATTTAGAACGGAACAATCAATTTGTTTTTTTTGGAAATGGCCGCTTGTGTTTGGTGTTTTAGCAATTTTAGTTGTTGTATTGTAGAGGTTAAAAATGATATACGATAAAAGTTCAGGTAAAATTGTAGATATAATAAAAAATTATGCCCGTAAACATTCATTATGGATAGTTGCTTACGGAACCGGTTGCGGCGCAATAGAATTACCGCCAACCATGACCTCACGCTACGACGCAGAACGGTTTGGAATTAGAGGCTCTGCCACACCGCGTCAAGCTGATGTATTATTAATTACCGGCTATCTTGCCGTGAAAACTCTTAAAAGGGTTATCCGCACTTACGAGCAAATGCAAGATCCAAAATACGTTATCGGTTTCGGTTCTTGTACAATTAACGGCGGAATGTATTGGGATTCATATAATACCGTAAAAGCATTAGACAGATATTTACCTGTGGATGTTTATATTAACGGATGTATGCCCCGCCCCGAAGCGGTGATTTCAGGATTTATAGAATTGCAGAAACTTATTGAAGCTGGAAAGGCAAACGGAGCTAAAAAATATAAAGAAAATCTTGATTGGTATCGCGAGAACCAAAGAAAAGTAATTAAAAATTGGAAAATGCCCGACTATAATTGGTAATAACAATGAAAACTCAAAATATTAACATAGAAAAAGAAATAGCAACCGAAATACAAAATACATTTCATACCGCAGAAGTTAATATTAAGCGGAATAAAAGGATAGAAGTTAAATTACGAAACGATTTGATTCCGCCTTTTTTAAGCTATGCGAAAAATTACTTGACTTTTAATCACCTTGCACATTTTTCTTGCGTGGATTGGATAGAGCAAAACGAATTTGAACTCGTTTATATTATCTATTCATACGAAAAAGGAGTGATTGTTCTTGCTAAAACCAGAATCGACAGAGAAAAAGCCGAATTTGTTACTACCCGTCATCTTTGGTATCAGGCAGAAACTTATGAGCGGGAATTACACGAAATGTTCGGGATAAATTTTAAAGGGAATGACAGATTAAACGAATTTATATTAGAAGATTGGGAAGGAATTCCGCCGTACAGAAGAGATTTCGATACCGTAAAATATGCAACCGATAATTTTTACACTCGTCCCGGCAGGGAAGATGCCAAAGATGTAAGAGAAAATGTTACAAAAATTAATAAAGAAGAAATTCCCGAATTTGCTAAAGAATATTCTGTTAGAAGCTTAAAATGAGAGAAAAAGAAACTACATTATATTTAGGACCGCAACACCCGGGCGTTACCGGAAATATGATGGTTAAATTAAAAGTTGCGGGAGATACAGTCGTAAAAGCCGAAACGCATGTCGGCTATTTACATAGAGCCTTCGAAAAATTAATGGAACAAAGAACTTGGATGCAATCGTTCCCGATTGTATGTAGAATTTGCGTTCCCGAACCTGATCCGAACGAGGAAAACCTTGCAAGGGCAATTGAAGAAATTGAAGGAAGAGAAGTTCCCGAACGGGCAAAATATATTAGAGTTATGATATTGGAACTTTCGCGCCTTGCCGCATATATGCTGTGGATGGGCGGGCAAGCCGGAACCGCCGGTCTTTATACCGTACCGCAATGGTCGGTTGGAGACCGCGATTATATAATCGATTTATTCGAAGAATTAACAGGCGGTAGAATTTATCACATGTATATTTGGGCAGGCGGCGTTAGAAGAGACCTTCCCGAAGGATTTGCCGACAAAGTACTTAGAACAATGGATTATCTGGAAAGCCGTCTGCCGGAATATGATAAACTTTTCTTCGAAAATGCAATCTTTCAAAAAAGAGCTAAAGGCGTTGGAATTATTGATAAAGATAAAGCTTTGGAATGGGGCGTTGTCGGACCTCCATTGCGCGGTTGCGGTATAAAACACGACGTTCGCATAGACGAACCGTATGAAGTTTATGATAAATTGGACTTTGTCGTTCCAACACACGAGGGCGGTGATGTATGGTCCAGAGCAATGGTACGCAGGCAAGAAATGGAACAGTCAATTTCTATAATACGCCAAGTAATTGATAAAATGCCGGCCGGCGAATATTATAATAAAGTTCCTAATCCGCTTAATTGGTACGTTCCGGAAGGAGACGCTTACGTTAAAACCGAATCGGCAAGAGGCGAGTTCGGTTATTACGCAGTTAGCGACGGCGGACTTAAACCGAGAAGAGTTCATGTGCGCGGACCGGCTTATGTTCATGGAGTTTCGCTGCTCGAAAAAATTTTGGTCGGTGCAAACATCTCCGACGTTGCATTTATTATGAATAGTCTTGGAGTATGTCCTCCGGAAATAGAAAGATAGGTAAATACAATGGCACTGAATCTAAAAGGAATTATTTCACCATATAACGCTTTAAAACAAGCTGGTAGAAAACCGCATACAGTTCAATATCCGTATAAGAAAAAAGAAGCGGCTGACAGATACCGCGGGTTTCATTTTAACGACATACAAGAATGCATCGGTTGCGGTACATGCTCTACAATCTGTCAAAATCATGCAATTGATATGATTGAAATTGAAGGTCTCGAAGTTGGACCGGGAGATTCGGGATTAAGACCGCGTGTAGATAACGGAAGATGCTGCTGGTGCGCTTTATGTGTTGATTCCTGTCCAACCGGATCATTAAGTCTTACTAAAGATTATTTGTATGTTTCCGAAGACCCCAATTCGTTCTTGTTGATTCCCGGTATCGACAACCCTGATGGTCAAAATAGAAAATCATGGATTAGTAACGGTAATTCACTCCTGGATTACAAACGCATACCCATGAGAGAACTTGAAGGACAAGAACGCGTTAAATCGTTTGCCGAAGTTGTATTAGGTTATAACGAAGAAGAAGCCCGTACTGAAGCTGCACGATGTTTGGGTTGCGGAATTTGTACGGAAAATTGCCCTGTTCATATGCATATACCCGAGTATATAAACGCCATAGCTCGCGGCGATGATAAAATGGCGGTCAAAATAATTTACGATAATAACCCGTTGGGTGAAACATGCGGTAAAGTTTGTACAAGACGTTGCGAAGAAATTTGCGCATTCACAAAAAGAGGCGAACCGATAGCAATACGTTGGCTAAAACGTTATGCCACCGAAACCGTGGAAAATGAAAAAATGATTGAAGAAATTGTAAATCCTACTATCCTTCCGCCGAACGGTCACTCCGTTGCAATTATCGGCGCCGGACCCGGAGGATTAACCGCTGCCTATTACCTGGCAATGAGAGGGTTTAATGTTATGGTTTATGAAGCAAAAGAACACGCCGGCGGTATGATTATGTATGGAATTCCCAAATACCGATTACCATTGGATAGTTTAGATAAACAAATTGAATACTTGCAAAGTATTGGCGTAGAAATTAAATTTAATACTAAAGTTGGAAAAGATATTTCATTCGATGAAATCAGACAGCATCACGAAGCTGTTTATATCGGTATCGGCTTTGAAGTTCCTTATAAACTTGGAATAACCGGCGAAGATGCCTCCGGCTCTATCCAAGCTATTAATTTTTTAAGGGAAATTAACAGAGAAAAACATATAGAGATTGGTGATAAAGTTGTAGTAATTGGAGGAGGTAATGTTGCTATTGATGCCGCCCGTGTATCAAGAAGGTTAGGAGCCGAAGTTACAATTTTATATAGAAGACGAGTTGAGGATATGCCGGCCGATTGGGAGGAAATTGAGGGAGCTGAAGACGAAGGCGTTATTATTCATCCGCAAGCAATACCCCTGGAAATTATTACGGATGAAAACAATAAAGTAAAAGCAATAAAATACGCAAATGCGGAAATGATTCCGGATCCTAAAGGCGGTAGACCAAGACCGAAAATAATTGAAGGCGATGAACATATTTTAGAAGTAACAACTGTAATTGGTGCAATAGGTCAAGAGGCCGATTATTCCTTCTTACCGGATGACATTAAAGAAAAATTGGAAATAAACCGCGGAAGAATTGTAGTAAATGAAGACCGGCAAACAAGTATCCCCTGGTTATTTGCCGGAGGCGATATTGCAAACAGAAGAGCTGATGCAATTGGCGCCATAGCAGACGGTTTTAACGCCGTAAAGGGAATTGAAAAATTCATATTAAAAGAGGATAAATAACAATGGCTGATTTATCAACAAACTATTTAGGTTATAAATTAAAAAACCCAATTATTGCTTCAAGTTCAACATTAACGGATAATGTTGATAGCATTAAAAAACTGGAGGAAAACGGTGTTGCCGCCGTCGTTCTTCGGTCAATTTTTGAAGAAGAAATATTTTTGGAAGCCGATCACGAAATTAAACAAGCCGTAAAAGAAGGCTACGACGAAGCTTTATTTGATTATTTCGATGCCAGAGTAAAACAGCATAATGTTGACGAATATTTGGATCTTCTTTTAGAACTGAAAAGACATGTTAACATTCCCGTTTTAGGAAGTATCAATTGTATGTCCGATCATGAATGGATTTATTTTGCTAAACAGATGGAAAGTGTGGGCGTTGATGCCATCGAATTAAATATGTTCTTGCTTCCATCCAATTTTAACAGAACTTGCGAAGAAAACGAAAAGTTATATTTTAGTATTGTACAAAAAGTTCTGGATCAAGTAAGCGTGCCCGTAACACTTAAAATAAGTCACTATTTTTCGAACCTTGCAACGATGATTATTAACTTATCTAAAACCGATATAAAAGGTTTGGTATTATTCAATAAATTCTTTGCGCCGGACTTTGATATAGAAGACGAAAAACTAATTTCCACTTATGTGTTAAGTAATCCACAAGATATTTCCTTACCGCTACGTTGGATTGCAATGCTATCCGATAGAGTTGAGTGCGATTTGGTTGCTTCTACAGGCGTGCATGACGGAGCCGGAGTTATCAAGCAATTATTAGCCGGAGCCACCGCTGTCCAGATTGCTTCCACACTATACAAACACGGTCCTGAACAAATAGGAGTAATGTTAAAGGAGTTGGAAGATTGGATGAACAGAAAAGGTTATGAATCACTGGCGGACTTTAAAGGTAAGTTAAGTTATAAAAACGTTAAAGATCCTGCGTTGTACGAAAGAGTTCAATTTATGAAATATTTCGGCAGTCATAAATAAAATTATTACATCCGATTATTTTAAGATATAGTTTTTGTAACTTCTATTCCTAACTGTTCCATCCTGTAACGTAACTTGGAGCGAGAGAGCCCAAGCACTTTTGCCGCTTGTACTTGGTTCCCTTTTGTTATATCTAAAGTTTTTAAGATTAATGAGCGTAAGACTACATCCATTTTAACGCCTTGCGGCGGAATCTTCAATTCGAATTCCGTACTGCCGTCGTTAATATTTTCGTTTAATTTCAAAAAATTAAAATTTTGCAGTTTAAGTTCATCGGAATTTAATGTTAGTACCGCTCTTTCCATTGCATTTTTTAATTCTCTTATGTTTCCGTTCCAACTGTAATTTTGCATTAATTCCAAGGCTTCGTCGGAAATACCTTTTACATTTTTATTGAATTTTTGAGCGTACTGTTTCATAAACGAGTAAGCTAAAATGGGAATATCCGTTTTTCGTTCCCGCAGGGAAGGAATAGTTACTTTAGCTACGTTCAATCTGTAATATAAATCTTCTCTGAACGTTCCTTTTTTTACTTCATTCTCAAGATTTTTATTCGTGGCTGCCAGCACACGAACATTAACACTAATTTCCCTTTCGCCGCCAACTCTGTAAAATTTCTTTTCTTGAAGCACGCGTAATAACTTTACTTGCATATCCAAACCGAGCTCGCCAATTTCATCCAACAATATTGTTCCGCCGTTAGCAAGTTCAAATTTGCCAAGTTTTGTTTTATTTGAAGCTCCCGTAAAAGCTCCGCGTTCGTGCCCAAACAATTCACTTTCCGCAAGCTCTTTGGGAATTGTAGCGCAGTTAATGGGAATAAATACTTTGTTTTTCCTCGGACTAATTTGATGAATATATTTGGCAAATACTTCTTTTCCCGTTCCGCTTTCACCTTCAAGTAAAATTGTTGTATCTTCGCTTTGGGCTAATTGTTCAACCGTATTCAACACTCTAACAATCGGTTTGCTTTTTCCAAAATATTCTCTTGTTAAATTTTCTTCGTTTAGTAACGAATGTAAAGTTTCCACTTCCTGTTTGAGTTTTAAATGGTTAACACATTTATCAAGTAAAAGTCTTAATTGATCAATATCAATCGGTTTCAGCATAAAATCGAATGCACCCAGTTTCATGGCTTCGACGGCAATTTTTACATCCGAGTATGCGGTAATCATAATAACGGGAATATGAAAGAACTTCTGTTGTAAATCCTTTAATATATCCAGTCCGTTATGGGTTGATAAAAATATATCAAGCAAAATTATATCGGGTTGATGGATTTCAACCATATCCAGCGCTTTTCCTCCGTCCATACAAATATCAACGTCGTATCCTAATTTTATTAATACTTTTTTTAGCGACAAACAAACGAGATTATCGTCATCAATAATTAATACTTTTGGTACCATTTTAACCCTCAATCAATGATTTTGGAAAAACGACAAAAAACTTGGTTCCTTTTTTATGTTCGCTTTCAAAAGCGATACTGGCGCCGTGTTCGGCTAATAATTGTTTACAAACACTTAACCCCAAACCCGTACCGTTTTCTTTATTGGTATAAAAATCAGAAAAAACTTTTTCCTTGTCAATTTCTTTTATGCCAATTCCTTCGTCTCTAACTTCAATTACCGGATCGTTATTTTCGGAAAAGTATGTTGAAATGGCAACGTTCGAATTTTTAGAGCTTGCTTCGATGGCATTGCTGAGTAAATTAACAACCACTTGTAAAATTTTATCTTTATTAAACTTTAATTTAGGAATTTTTGAATTGAACGATGTTTCTATTTTTATATTCTTACGGTTAGCCGTACTTTGTACCATTTGAACCGCTTGTTTAATTATGTAGTTAAGCGTAAAAATGCCGTAATCATCTTTGGGTTTACGGGAAAATGCCAAAGTATTATCAACCAGGGTTTGAATTCTTTCAACGGCATCCATAGAAGCTTTGATACATTCAGCGTCCTCTTCGCTAAAATTCTCAATCGACATATTCAAATATTCTAAATTTAATTTTAACGCCGAAAGCGGATTCCTGATTTCATGCGTTAAACCGGCGGCTAATTTGCCGAGCAATTTAAGTTTGTTATTATGAATATCATCCATTAGAAGTAATTGCCAGTATTTTATTATACCAAAATAAGAAATTTATTTTTTTATTTTAGTTAATTTGTAACATATTTGCAACTAATTGACTGTATAGAATTTGTTTTTAAACCGTTTAACCGGTTTAATTTGAATTCTATTTTTAAGAGTTTTAATGTTTTGTTAAGACAGGAAAGATAAAAAAGGACAATTGATATTAAATTTAAGAAGGCCGGTATTTAACCGGCCCGGCAATTAATTACATTCTGTTCAGTTCTTTTAAAATTGCTTCTGCAACTTTATTAAGAACTTCATCCGAATTATAAAATCCGTTATCAATTCTACTTCTTACTTTTTCAATTTCATGACCGTCAATATTTTGCGAGCTTAAAAGTTTAGCTTCTTCAGAAATTTCAATTTTATCTTTTATGCCGGAACTTTTAACGTTTTTAGCCGACCCTTGCTTTTTGTACTGGTCATGCAACTTATTCAGATTATTTCCAAGACCTTTGATTTCCACAATGTTACCTATTTATAATGAATTAATTTTTTCTTATTCAACAATTTGCCGAGATCGTTTTTTACTTTAACTTGCTCGGTTTTATTTTTCTCAATTATATTATCGAATTTCTGTAATATTAGTTTAACCCTATCCTCCATGCTTTGTGATCTGCGTCTCAATATCTCGGATGAATTATTTTGAATTAATTCACTTCTCGTTTCGAAAATTTTATTAACATTAGCATTTATTCTTTTAATACATTTTTCGAAATTATCTTCGCTTATGTTATTTAAAGCATTTTCCAGGTTGTCAAAATACGATTCTAATTTGTTAATTTCAAAATCCAGACTTGTATCCATTAAAAGAACCCGTTGCTTAATTGAGATAATGAATTTTGACTAGCTATTAAAGTTGCAAGCTGAGATTGCAACATTTCATATTTTTTCCTTAATATTTCCGCTCCTTTATCTATTCTTTCATTACTGTAAGTTATTTTATCGGATAAGTAGGAAACCGTGCTATCGTAAGACTCTACTATATTATCTATTACTCCGCTTGTTTTAGCGTATGCATCAACCGTATCGAACAATCTGGTTGCAATTCCGTCTGACGAGTTAAATAATGCTTTTACTTCATCCGGTTTCGATTTTATTGCATCTTCAAGCTTTGATGAGTCGGATAAACTTAATCCGCTTTCCGGATCGAATTTAACTCCGATTTCCGATAAATACGATAAAGCACCGGAAGTTAAACCTGTAACTTGTGTGCTAACTTCCGAGCTTAATTTTTGTTTTAAATTAGAAGCATTATTATTACCGGTAAATATTCCTCGTTTTTCTTTAGTTGAATTATAATTATCTTTAATATACTTGTATGCTTGGTTAAATTTATCTATAAATTCGTTTATTTTATCCTGAATATTTTTCAAATTAAAATCAATAGTTACATTAATCGTAGGAACTCCCGTATCCAATTGTTTCTTCAAAATCAGGGTAACGCCGGTAATTAAATCGTTAATAGTATTTGAACTTCTTTCCACATCAATACCGTTAAAATTTAATTTGGCATTTAATGCATCTTCGGCATAAATATATCCTGCCGAGCCATCGGTTCCCGCCAGGGTTCTTGTAGAAAGATTAAGACCGACGGAATCTAAAGCATTACCGGTAACATCGGTTAACGTAATTTCATTATCTTTACCGCTGCTTCCGGCTGTTATTGAGAGTTTAGTGTTGCCTGTAGTCGGAGAAAAAACCGATGCGGTCACCGAACCGTCACTTGCTTCGTTAATAGCGTCGCTTATTTTGGTCATTAATTCACTGTAGGTTTCGCTACCGGTAGTAGTTATTTCTATTGTACTGTCAAAACTACCGGATTGTACACGGAACGAAAGAGTTCCGGCTTGTACACCGGATGCCGAATCCGATGTTTTCGTATCGGATACAACGGAATCGTATTGAGCCAACTGATTTATTCTTATAGCATACGTTCCAACAATAGCGTTGTTTGTAGCCGTAGCTGTAAGATAATCCGAATCGGAAACGTCGGCTGTTTTTGAATTAAAAATTGAATCCGAATCCGTACTTTTTAAACTTTCGAGAATTGATTTAAGTGAAGACAGTTTTGTTTTTAAAGTACCCCAAGCACTGGATAAATCGGAAATTTTTTGTTTTCTGGTCTCCAGTGGTTTTACCCTTTTAGCATTTTCGTACAACCGGTAACTGCTAATTAAACTTTCAATTCCCGATGCACTTAAAAGATCCATATTTTCCTCCCATTTAAAGATCTACTTCTACTCTATTCAAGTATTCTCAACCAAGCCTCGCGTAATTCACTTAAAATTTTAGTGACCATACCATAGTTTTTATTTCTCATTTCATCTTGACAATAATCGTATAATTTTTTCAAACCAATAGATACTTTTGCGGCTTCATCATTGTCGTAACGTAACGAACTTAATAACAAGTTTAATGCTTTATTCGTATTCTCAAGGTTTCCTCTTTTACTATGCATTATCGCATAATCCATCACTTTTATTAATAATTTTTCCGGTGTGGCTTCGTTAATATCATTGGCCAAGTAAACCGAAGCGCCGTCTAATCTGTAATTTCTTTTCAAAGCTGCAGAAGATTGGAACATTTTTTTCACCCTTATTTAATAACAACAATTAGAAAATTAAATGCTCTTCCGGGCCAAAGCCGGAAGAGCCGAGTTTAAGAGATATACTACTAACCTCTGAATAATTGCAATACTTGTTGTGGAGCGAAGTTCAATTGAGCATACATTGCTGTAGCCGATTGAGCTCCTATTTGAGCTTTTGTAGCATTCAATTGCTCCAAGGCCATATCTGCGTCGAAGAGTCTGGAGTATGCAGATTGAGAATTAAGTATTGCCGAGCTGAGGAATTGGTCTTTAGCATCCAATCTTTGTGTATAGTTACCTATTGCACCAAGTGCATCGTCAACAGCCGATTCAAAATTATCCAAATTAAGAGCTGCAATGCTTGTGGCATCCGTTACCCCTACAATAGCATCCAGAGCAGATGCAACTTCAGAACTCAATCCACTTACAACGCTGTCACTAGTTGATGAGGAACCAACCAAATCAACTGTACCGTCGGTACCGTAAGTAATTGATATTGTATCCGATGTAGATGCTCCGGTCTGGAATGTAAAGCCTGAACCGGCACCACTTGAAGTTGAAACCAATAAATCGGTATCGTTAAATTTAGTTTGTGCAAATGCACTTTCAATTTCTTTACCGATTGCAACAATGTCTTTTGCAATTGCAGAACTGTCATTAACCGGGTTTGCAGAATCTGCTATTTTACCTCTGATTTGGGTAATCATATCTTTTATGCTTATCAACTGACTTTCAGCCGTGGCAAGCATATCTTTTGCAGAACCAACATTACGTTGAGCGGCTTGCATTTGAGTTACTTTAGCGTCTAAAGATTTACCAACGTTGAATCCCGATGTATCATCGGCAACGCTATTGATTCTTCTTTGACTAGCCAATCGTAATTGAGCTTTTTGGGCCATTGTGTTTAGTTTAGCCAGCGAATTGTAAGCTCTTAAAGCTCCAACGTTTGTGTTAATCCTAAAAGATTGAGTAGACATTTAAACCTCCATGTTTATTTGTGATTGTTGATTTACTGAGCTTCCTTGCTCAATTTTTAATTTTAACCTACCGGGCTCCTAACCGGTTTGATTAATGAACAATTATTTTTCTCAGCTAAATTATCGCACTCACATTGGAAAAGTTTAGAGGTTTGTTTTAACTCCGTTTTAATTTGCGGAAATCGGTTCATTCAAAAACGGGTGAAGTTTTGATTTCAACAATTTTATTTTTTCCATTACAAGTTTATTGGATGAAAATAATTTTTCCGCTTTGGCAACAAGAGTATTTAATTTAATTATTTTTTTTAATCTTAAATAAATAGATGCCAAATAAAATACAGCCGCGGGGTCTTTATCTTCTTTATCGAGGGATTCTTCCAATATACGCGCACCCTCTTCTAAAAAATTTGCCTCTACCAGCGCCGATCCGAAAGTTACCAAGTATCTGGTTTTATTCTTAAACGAATCGTATATACTTGTTAATATATCCAATTTAATATTTGTGTTTTTGGAATTATTAATCAAAGCGAGATAGCATTCCATGTTATCTTTATTAATTAACTTCATTAGAGTTTCAACGTATTCATGCGTTAAACTGTCATTAATTAATAACTTAATTAATTCAGCTTCTTCTGTTTTGTTTTTAAGGATTTTAAATTTGTTCAAGAAATACTCTAAATTATGTTTATCTCCGGAAGAAAACGTTAATAATATTCCCTGATAAATTATTTTTTCATCCTTAACTTGAATTGTTAATACTTTTGAACGGTTACTATTCTTTGAATAATTGCTATTTTCGATTAAGGCTGTTTTACAAAAATTAACAGCTTCTTTTGTTAAATTTAAGCCGGAATAAATTTGCGAGGCAACTAAATTAAGAATTACATTAGTTTTGTCGTAAGTTATTCCAAGACCAATATACTCTTTTGCTTTCAAGAGATCGCCTTTCCTTCTGCTTGAATCGGCTAAGTTTAACAATGCAATCACTTTATATTCATTCTTCAGACGTTTGTCTTTCAAAGCAATTTCATAAAATTTAACAGCTTCGGTTTCGTTATCCAACAACTGATAAGTATTGCCAAGTTGATAGGCATAGTATGAATCTTTTGACAATTTATATTCTTCTAAAAGCAAAGGCAGGTTTCGGGTCGCTTTTTCCTTTAATTTCAATCTGGGTAAATTGTAACCTTCGTGAATTATCTCAATATTCGATTCAATTATTTTATAATTATTTTGTAATAAGGAAGCGTTAATCTGTTCGTGAGCTTTTCCGTAGAATTTTATTCCTTCTTTTTTACTAAACAGCCTTATATAACTCATTTTTTTAACGTTTCCGGAATAATCATCCAAATTTGTTATAATGCAATTTACGCCTGTATAATTATTTGTCGATATAACCGATTTCAATTCCTCAATTGATGCGGGATTAAGCCTTTCGTCTGCATCAAGATACAAAATCCAATCACCGTTGGATTTTGAAAGCGCAAAATTACGAGCTGCAGAAAAGTCATCTATCCAATCAAAATGAAAAATTTTCGCATTAAATTTTTCCGCTATTTCCAAAGTTTTATCGGTAGAACCGGTATCTACAATAACTATTTCGTCCACCACATTTTTAACCGAATCCAAACATCCTTCGAGATATTTTTCTTCGTTTTTTACAATCATGCTTAAAGTAAGAGTTGGAGTTTTCATTGTTTTGCCGCTATTGTTTTTTCTTCTTTCGTAACCGGTTGTTCTTCTACAATTGAATTATGGTTTCCGGGAAAGCCCAATTTTTTATTTACCTTAGCCAAACCTTCGCCTGCAGCCGCATTATTTACATCGTTTACAACCGCCCATTCGTACATTGTTTTTGACTCATTATACATTTTGGATAAGAAAAAGATTTCCCCGAGTCCGGCACAAGCCTGTGAAGATGCAGGATTTTGATTTAGAGCTTGTTCAAAATAATCTTTTGCTTTTATCAGATCCTTTTTTAGCATATATATATTTCCTAAAATTATTAACAACTCATCCAAAGAGATATTGTATTTTTCATTTAAGTTTTTTGATTTATAATTTTCCACAACTAATTTGATGTGTTTAATAGCAAGCGTATAATTTTTCTTTTCAAAATATTCCAAACCCAAGGTCAATTCGTTTGCAAAGTCTATTTCGGAATTATTCAGTAAATACTTTTTATACTTATTATTTACAACCAAACTTTCTTCCAGCGAAACCTTTTGGTTACCTAACTCAATACCATTAATATTTTGATAATAAACTCCTAAAAATTCATTTATGTGATAAAAATAAGAATTGTTCTCAAATACCATCCGGCACCAAAATTCATAATCGCCGGCCGATTTAAATATTTCGTCGAAATAACCGATTTTATTGTGTATTTCCTTACGCCACATTGGTTGAGGTCCTATAAAACAAACCCGGACTAATAATGCCGGTGAAAATTCCGGACGCTTAAGTTCTATGCCTTCTGTATAATCTTTAAAATGAACGTTCGGTTTTGTTGAAACGTAAACATCCGCATAAACCAAATCCATTTTAACATTATTTTCCAGAACATTCGCCATTACTTCTAATGCGTCGGCTCTATGTCTGTCATCAGTATTTGCATTAGTTATGTATTTGCCTCTGGCTATTTTAATTGCTCTATTCCACGATTGGTACAAAGTTTCACGTACATCTGTTTTCACATAAACTATATTCGGATATTTTTTTACGTATTCATTTATTATTTTTTCTTCATTTTGTTCGGAATTAGAATTAATAATTACAATTTCCAACAATCCTTTATCGTAGAGTGTTTGATTCACTAAATCATCCAAACAACCTTTTATAAATTCTTGCGAATTATAAACCGAAACAATTGCAGAGACTAACGGTTTTTTCTCGGTAGAAACCAAATTAATTTTGTCGTCTTCAATTTCATTTGTTATTTGCTCAGGTGAGTAAGACGGATAAACCGGCTTTTTATTAAACTGAATCCATTCCAAAAATGTATTAATTCTATTATTTACAGAGTGATGTTCTTTTACCTCATTGTATCCTTCAACGGCAATTTGTTTATATTCTTCCGGATTTTCATAAAATTCAAGTATTTTTTCCAAAAGGTTTCCAAAATCATTTTCATCAAAATATATAAGATGAGTATTATCAATAAACAATGAATTATTCTTAGGTCTGTTTTTAGGCTTGAACTGAAATAATAAATTACCGCATGCTAAAGATTCAAAGGTTCGCACATTAAAGCCGTGAAAAACACCGGGCGGGTTAATTATTGATTTAAATTTGTTATATCTTTGAACCAGCTCGCTGTTTGTGATAAAACCGCTTTCTATACTGATTAACTCATTATCATATAAAGTTGAAATAATAGTTTTTCTAAGTTTATACTCATCCCAAAGTTTACCTTTAAAGAATATTGAATTTTCTCTTTCGGAAAAGTTTATGTAATTTGAAAAGAAGCTAGTATCAGCAAACTGAGGGAACCAGATTGATTTAGCTTTAGGATAAAAATTTACGTCAAGTTCATCCGCAACCAAAAAGTTGGTGAATACTTTTTTAGCATTTTTTGCTCTTTTTTTATACACCGGATAAATTGTATCAATTGTTGATTCGTACGAATAACATACTTTGGGATTTTTGTACTTTCGCCACAATTCTCTTTTATCGTTTGTATCATGTAAAAAATATAAATGATGGTCACCGCCCAATGCCAATAACAAATCAGAATTTGCACCTTTTTTCAGGTAATCAAAAAAGTATTCATAATTATTTTCATCCAAATAAAAAACTTTATTCAACAATCCCGCTTTTCTAAAATTTAATACCCAAGAAATACCTAAATGCCAGGAATGTTTATTGGAAAAAGGTAATAATAAATCAATTTTCAACTTATTATTATTAAATGATATAAGTTTTTCTTTTTGATTTGTAGAGCTGTAATTATTTTTGATAAAATTTATTACTTCTTCCACGGAAATTTCTTTAATGCATATATTAGTATGCATATTACATTTCCAATTACAGTTGTAACAATCCAATTTATGGTAAATGGCCTTAACATGATCATGCCCGGGATACGGGAAGAATCTTCCGAAGTGTCCACCACCTAAAATTACAAATGTCAAAATTTTTAAAGCTGCTGAAAAATGTGCAATGCTAGTATCGGAACCCACGTAAAATTCCGCATGATTTAATAACTCCATGGTTTCCCAGATTGAAAACTGTCCTTGAAGAATAACAGGATTGGTTTTAGACAAAGCTCCAATTTCCTGGCATATATCTTTTTCCGAAGGGCCGCCGAGTAAAATAACTTCCAAGTTAAATTCGTTTTTAATATAATCAACTAATTTTGAAAAATTCTCCGGGCCCCAATATTTTATTGAAGTTTTTCCACCTTTCGATCCCGGAAAAACAACTGCAAAATTTTTAAGATTGTTTTCCGTTAAGAAATTTTCGATTACCTGTTTTTCTTCATTTTTTATTTTTACAAGCGGTAAGGAAAAGGTTTTTACATTTCCGCCGAGTAAATTGATAATTTCTGCGTTCCGGTAAAGCTCGAATTTATTTTTTTGCGGATCGGTTTTTAGTAAAAAATCATACCAGACATTTGTTTTTTTTATAAGATTTTTAGCAATGTTGGAAGTATCCCCCAACACACCTATTTTAATTTTTGCATTGGTAAAGTATACCAACTCCTCTGAATAAAGCTCTCTTGAAAAAAGCGGATTGAGTAAAAGATCAAATTCAAGGTCTTGAATTATTGAAAAAATATTTTCTCTATAATTAACATCTTTGAACAAAAGTTTTCTATCGATAAAAATATGATGATCAATTGCTTCTTGTCTTTCTATAATTTCTTTGGTTTCTTTATAGCAAAAAATTGTAATCTCGGCGTTTGGAAATAACTTTTTTAATTCACTTATAGAGTTTGAGAATAAAAAACTATCACCGATTGCATCGAGTCTTACTAACGCCACGGATTTCACATTTGTGTACAAACTTCTTAATTGTTTTGCTAAACCCGGCGCAGTTTCTCTTTCCGGACCGGAATTTAATAAATCATTATACTTTTCCAATAAATCAATTATTTCTTTTTTCATTATACTTCCCAAATTTGAATATTTTACTTTATAGCTTATATGTCAACCGTTTTCCTTTTCATATTCTAAAATCGACTCAAGAATATTTTTATTATAAATTGCTACTTCATTAAGAGGATCAATTGTTAGAATTTTTTTTAAAATTGTATTAGCAGCCTCATAGTTGTTCATATTCATTTCAACTACCGCCATATTAATTAAAGCGTCGGAATTATCCGGCTGAACCGATAATATTTTTTTCAACATTTTTTTTGCTTCTGAATAGTTATCTTGCTCAATCAACAATTCCGAATCCTTAATCATTCCACTTAGCTGTTTTTCTTTTTTTTCTTTTAAGTAATTTTCATAGTTTTTGTATAAATCATTTCTGGAAAAGTCGCTTAATACCTCAGCTAAAACTTTGTCATTTCGATGAATTGCGCATATATCATAATAAAAAACAGCAGTTCCAAAAGTTTTATTTGAAACCAGATAATCATTTAATTCATTAAATCTTGTTAAATAGTTTGAATCAACAACAGTCATCAAATTTCCGAAATTGTCGTAAACAAAAAAAGTTGAGTAGCCCAAATCAATTAACGCATTGATTGTGGATAGCGATTCATCGAATGAAAATTGTTTTCTAAAAAACAAATCATATTCAAAAAAGAGAACCGGTTCAGATCTTTTTATAACGTCTAATGAATTTTTAATAATTAGAAAATCCATTCCGTCGGTATCTATTTTAATTAATTTAGGATTATAAAAATTTTTGTGCTCGGTAAGAATTGATTCCAATGTTATTATGCTTTGATTAGAATTGACGTCTTTGTTAATATTTTGGATGAGAGACAAAGTTCCGTCGTGATAATCATATTCTAAAATGTTTTGTTCGGATATTCCTACAAAACCTTCATAAATTTCAGTAAGAGCTTTAAAACGGGACAGATTTTTTTTTAAGAGCGGTATAAATTTATCTCCACCTTCAATACATAATACCGGGATATCATATTTATTATTAATTAATGCGGCGCTATCTCCTACGTTTGCGCCTATATCTACTGCACAATAAGCTCCAAATTGTTCCCACAAAATGTTAGAAAGCTCACCCAACCGTTTGTCGTATTTTTTCCATTTATTTTGATATTGATCAATTTGATGTTCACCGGATAATTCAATTTCATACTTTCCAACAAGTAATTTTTTAGTTTGCTCTTGTTCTTCTTGCATTAAGTTCCCGAATTATTTAGTGTAAAAATTGGTTGTCAAAATCACTTTTCAATTAAAGTTATATTTTTCTTTACGTTATTACACCAATTTCATTCCAATCATTATTCTTTGTTTTTGAAGAGTTTTATAAGTTTTGGATGTATAAGTTCGAAAAGTTGGCTAATTTTAGCCAATACTTGCAGTTAATTGATATACAGCTTTTTGATATTTCCTAATTTTTCTTCTATCTCAATTTGTGCTTCTATTTGAAGTTTTTCAAGCTCTTCTTTTTTTTCGGCGGTAAATTTTTCCAAATCATCTTTAAACAATGCTTCTTTCTTCTCGAAAGTTTTCAGAGCCGTTTGTTTTTTATGCTCCATATCCGATTTTATTCTTTTGATTTCTTCTTCCTTAAGCGCTTTTAACCTGCTAATCTCTTTAACCAACTTTTGATGGAAGCTCGATTTATCCATTACAGCCGAAGCCGCCGAGAACATTGCAATAAAAATTCCGATAAGAAACGTTATTCCTCCCCATTTTAATCCGGCGGAAAAAATTGTATGTATTATTCCGTTAGTCGCATCGCCAACAGCCGGATTATCCGTTATTCCCGATGCGAATCCTCCGATAACAAAAATCATTATTGCAATTAAAGTGGAAAAAATCATTATATCTTTAAAAACATTGGCAGGATTATACTTTCCTTCCGCAGGAAGCGTTTTAATGCGGTTTTCAATTAATTGTAATTGCTCATTGTAAAACTTTTCCACTCCTTCAATCAATTCGCGTAATTTTTCGTTGGTTTTAATTTCTATGTTTCTCTTTTCGGCTTCAATTTGCTGCAGTTTTTTCTCGGTCTGATTAATTTGATTGTCATAGCCGTTTATGCTTTCATTTATTCTATTCGAATAGTAATTCCCATAATAATTTTCAATATTATGTATTAACAAATTAAACTTATTTTTGATTACCGGAGCCAAAGAAATAAACAATAAATTTTTACTTTTATGATATTTTCCCAGCAAATTTTTCATAAAATTTATTTCTCTAAGTAATTCCGGCGAACATTCCTCTTCGTCATTTTGATCGTCTATTTCTATAACCCGTTCATAAATTGTACTGATTAATTTTCTGTTTTCTTGTAAAGAAGATTCAATTAACAATTTTATATCATCCAGACTTGAGGAAAACCCCGGCTCGCTTAGAAGTTGATAAAATACGGCATTCGAAAAGAAATAATTAAAATGTCTTTCCGAACAAATATCCAGTGAATATTGAAATCGTAATTTATCGTAATCTAAAATTTGCCGCAAATTTCCGAACAAATCTTTTGAGTAATTGAGCTTTTGATAGGCGAGCGCTTGATAAAAAACAGCGGTAACCGGATTTACTTTATAATTTTTAGCTTCTTCAAAAATTTTAATTGCGTCTTGATTATTATCTTTCAATAAGTTGTAAAATCCGGTAAATATTGTTACCGTATACAACAATTCGTTTTTAAGTCCCCCGTTCATTTCAAGAGTTAAAATATCGTTTTGGACTTTTTTCAATATATTTATAGCATCATCAATAGACGAAATATTTTTATCGTAAGCTAAAATAACAGAATAAAAGATTAATGAAAGGAAGTCGAAATTTTCCAGATTTCTGCTTAGAATTTTGTGAACGGAAAGAGCAAAGTAACTTTTATCTTTCTGATTTTTCAATTTGACCCATTTTTTATAATATTTTTTCACATCCCAATAACTGTTAAAAAGTAAAAATTTACCCGGATTATTTTTCAAATATGATTCAGTTCTGAAGAGCAACGGGGAATCTATAAACCAAAAATATTGGGCAAAATTCAAGTTTATAAATAATTCGTTTATTTCTTTAGGTAATCTAAGCGCAATTTGTTGATTAGCGTTTTTTTGGAAATCGGAAGGTTCTAATGTAAATTTAACATAATTTCCAAATCTCTCTTTTGCATAGTTTTTAAACTTAGCCTGATCTATATTGCGTAACAGTTTAACCTCCTCATCAGGAGCAAAAACATGATTTGTTGCTAAGTTCATTCTTCGTCCTTGAAGCTTTTCAATTCCATTTTTTACACATAATCGTAAAAATGACGCGATTGTTTAAAAGAAAGGGGTAAGTTGCGGTAAGAAAATAACCGGGCTCCTTTAAGTAACCCGGTTAACACATAATAAAAATTCAGTGAATCAGAAAACTCAGAGTAATTCCTTAATTTTTTCAATCGGTCTGCCCAAAACGGCTTTATCGCCTTTTTCGGCAATAGGCCGCTCAATTAAGTCGGGATATTTTACCATAAAATCTATTAATTGCGCCTGCGAATATTTTTTATTTTTAATATCCAGCTCTTTGTATTCTTTTGCCCGTTTACGCAAAATCTCTTCCGCCTTCAAACCCATTTTCTTCAAAAGGGATTTAAGCTTTGTCTTTGTAAAAGGTTTTTCATAATAATTAATTTTTTTATATTCAACGCTCATTTCATCAAGCATTTTTAGCGCTTTTCTGCTGGTTGTACAAGTCGGTTTTTGATAAACAATTAAATCCGCCATTATAACCTCCCGTTAAGTTTTAAATTTTTCAGGGCAAAAATACAACTAATATATTTTTTATCAAATTGTAATGGGCCGCCGCAAAAAATCATTTTACAAAATGCAATTGAAATTCGTTTAAAGTTTGCATATTCTTATAAAATAATTTAGAATAAAATAGTTTTACAAATGAAATATAAAATTACTGTACACACTGCCGATAAACCGGGCGCGGGAACCGATGCAAATATTTTTTTAAAAATTTCCGGGTCAAAGCAATCCACCAACAATATACATCTGAACAATTATTTAACAAAAGACGATTTTGAAGCCGGAACGGTAAGTACGCTAACAGTTGAACTTCCGGATTTAGACGCAATTGATAATATTGAAATTTGGCACGACGGCAAGGGATTTGCCTCCGGTTGGCTTCTTGCTTCAATATCAATTTTGGATTTAATGCAAAATAAAGCATGGTATTTTAAAATTAACAAATGGTTAAAAACCAAAAACAGACATTACAAATTTACACCGGTAACAGCTTACAATTACAAAATCGAAATTCTAACGGGTACGCTGCCAAACTCGGGAACCGATTCGAATGTATTTTTCTCATTTACGGGCGAAAGTTTTAAAACCGAGTTTATCCATATCAATAAATTTTTACGGGACGGTAATTTTAGGTCGGGACATTCCGATAATTTTAATATCGTATTACCAAATCTTGGGCGCTTAAAAAATGTAAAAATATTAACGGATAAAAACGGATTGTCTTCCAATTGGTACTTGAACAGAATTACCATTCAAACTCAAACAAAAACGGATAAATTTTCATTTTTTAATTGGATTAAACCGGATAAAACTTACACGCTTAAACCGGATTTGGAAGAATACACTGTTAAAGTTTTTACCGGAGATGTGTCGGGAGCAGGAACAGACGCTAATGTTTTTATCGTATTGCAAGGCTCTAAAAACAAAACCAAACCTATTAAATTAAATGAATTAGTTGCAAAAAATGCTTTCGAAGCCGGCAATCTTGATATTTTCAAAATTGTTTCAAAAGACCTTGGAACGCTTCAAAAGATTACGGTCTGGCACGACGAAAAATGGCTTGCCGACGGTTGGTATTTGAATAAAATAATAGTTGAAAATCATAATAAAAATAAAACTTGGGAATTTCCGTGTTATACATGGTTAGATAGATCCGAAATTCCGTACAGAACGAGACTTGAATTAACATTAAGAAAACCGCAGCAGCGACCCTTTTATGCAATTGCTCACATGGTGAATACTCCGGCTTATGTTGAGGAAGCTTTGGATATGGGCGCAAATGCAATTGAGTGCGATGTAACTCCTCATTTACAAAATGACGGAACATTTAAGTTTAAAGTTCATCATGGTTTTCGCCCCGATTTCGATCCCGATTCCATAAACTTAGTGGAAAGAAGTATTGCGGAGACCGGCTTTGAAGATTATATTTTTAAGCTTAAGGAGCTATCGGCAAGATATCCGGAGTTCTCACTCGTAATTTTCGACAATAAATTAAGCGATGTGCCAAAAGATAAATTAAATCAATGCGGAGCCGAATTTGCCAGGCTATTGTTAAATTTATTTTATAAAAGTAAAGGAAATGCAAGCGGAATTAAAAGCGTGCTTTCAACGCCGGGAACAAAATATTTGCCGTTTATAAAAGGAGCTTATAGCGTAATAAAGCAAAATCAAATCTCTAAAATAGGATTCGACTTCAGCGAGGAAGATATTGCAAGCAGTATGAAAACTTTCGGCAGATTAAAACTGGCAAATATTTGGTGGGGACGCGGAATTTCCTCAACCGTGCCCAAACCGGTTTCCAATTTTATTCCCCAATTTTTGTTGGCCGCAAAATTCAGAAAGAGAAGAGGAATTATTAAAAAGATTTATTATTGGACATTAGACGACCCCGATTCTATGGCGAGAATGTTAGTTACTAATTTAGACGGTATAATTGTTAACGATCCGGTAAAATTGCTTAAAGTATTGAAAAAAGAAGAATTCAAACATACATACCGTCTTGCAAATAGAAAAGATAATCCGTTTAGTGTTTTTAAAACAAAAATATAAACCTTACTAAATAGTAACCGGAATTATGAAAAATAAAAATTACAGGAAATTTTAACAGCTTTTGCTTTTAACGCAGGAACATTTAGCACTATTTTAAAAAAATCATTTTCTTTGTTTGAATGCCTTTGCTTGTTTTTAACTGATAAATATATACGCCGGAAGGCATCTTTGTGCCGTCATCACGCTTAGCACCCCACATCATCTTATAAGTGCCGGGAGTTTCAGGCAAATCCTTAAAACTTCTTACTTTTTGACCTTGAATGTTGTATATGTCCATTTCAACTCCTTTCACTTGTTCCGATAAGGAATATTCAATAGTTGTGCTTGGATTGAAAGGGTTTGGATAGTTTTGTTTTAACTCAAACTTTTTTGGCAACACAGACTTTTCTGTCTTTATTCCTGTCACGACTATGTTATCCTTTTTAACAGGCAAACGCAAACGCTCATAAAAAACGCCATTAGAATCAGTTTCCATGTGTTTTGCACTGTCTAGGTAATATCTTCCTAAGAATTCACCATCCCTCCAAGAATTCCAAGGATCTATCGTATCAAGAGGATAATGAGCATCGAATAGGTTTACTCCGGCTCCCTTTAAAGGAGTATCTTCAGGCCAACGATAAACCCTGCCCGTAACATAAACAGTATCATATTCTTTTCCTGTTCCATCAACACCAAACCCCGAACCATAAATTAAATCAGGTATAACTGAAGGACCTGAAACAGTATAGACTTTTCCGAAATCAATCGTATCCCTAACCTGAGGAACACCATCCTTTAATTCCCAAACAGGCTGTCTTGAAGCATTAGGACCCCTATTTTCAGGACCACCGTAGCTGGCAGTTATGCTATCAACAGGTGTTTCAGGAGAAGACTGAGCAAACACGCCTCCCTGACTCATAAAATAAACAACAGGAATAAAAACCCCGTACCTAAAAGCGTGCTTAAAATTTTTTCCGACCTTTTTAATTATTGATTCTAATGTCTTATTAAAGTTACTTTTTTCAAATTTACCGGAAAAGTATGTTGAATTTTTCATAATTATGCTCTTCATATAAATAAGAAAATACATAAATTGTTTCACACTTCTACTACGGCATTGCGCAAAAGTCCGTTCAGTGTGGCAAATATAAATTTATAAATTGATGTTACAGTCCTTATTCTATTAAGTAATAGTCCAAAATAATCAATTTTTAAAAAATTATTTTAATAGAATTACTCAGTGTAAGATGTTACCCTGTATAAAGTCGATTTATCATCTAAAGCGGAGAAGTGAGATAAGCTAAAAACCGGTCAAATAATAATTTGATTTACCATTTTCATACTATAAATTAGTCATTTAATTTTTCAATTTTAACTCCGGTAACTAAGGAAATAATAATGAGTAAAGTCACACAAATAGCAAAAAAATTAAATATAAGAGAAGAGCAGGTAAAAGCCGTCCTGAATTTGTTAGAGGAAGAAGCAACAATTCCGTTTATTGCGCGTTACAGAAAAGAAAAAACCGGCGGATTAGATGAAGAGCAGCTTAGAGAAATTGAATCAACAAATATGTACTTAACAATTCTTGCCGAAAGAAAAGAAACTATTTTGAAAAGTATTGACGAGCAGGGAAAACTTACCGGCGAACTTAAAGAAAAAATAATTGCAACCGATAAATTAACCGAATTGGAAGATTTATATCTTCCTTATAAACCGAAACGCAAAACCCGTGCAACGGTCGCAAAATCAAAAGGGCTTGAACCGCTTGCAAATTTTATTGTTAACAATCCAAATTTTAACGGCGATTTTGATGAAATTCTTACGAAATATATGGATGAGGAAAAGGGAGTCCTAACCAAGGAAGATGCTCTGCAAGGTGCAAAAGACATAATTGCGGAAAGTATAAGCGAAAACGCAGAGGTAAGGAAAGAAGTAAGGGAATATCTCTTGAACAGTTCCAAGGTTGTGTCCGTTAAAGCAAAGGAAGCGAAAGCGGGAAGAAAAAGTAAGAAGAAGGATGTATATGAGATTTATCATCAATTTGAAATTGAAATAATTAAAATTAAACCATATCAAACATTGGCATTAAACCGCGGAGAGCGGGAAGGATTTTTAAAAGTAAGTTTAACTTACGACAAAGAATTCATTATATCTAAAATCTCCAAATTATTCTTTAAATATAAAACTTCATATTTTAAAGAAACTCTTGAAAGTGTTGTACTAGATTCTTTTTCACGATTGATTTATCCCTCAATAGAGCGGGAAGTAAGAAATGAATTAACTGAAATTGCCGACCGGCATGCGGTTGAAATTTTCAGCTCTAATTTAAGGCAGCTTTTACTTCAGCCGCCGATTTCGGGAAAAATAATAATGGGAATTGATCCCGGATTCGTTTCCGGATCTAAAATTGCTATAATTGATGAAACCGGGAAATATCTTGAAGGACAAACCATTTATCCGCATCCGCCTCAGCGCAGAATAAGTGAAGCAAAGAAAACGATATTGGATTTTATACAAAAATATAATGTTGAACTTATTGCAATCGGAAACGGAACCGCAAGCAGGGAAACAGAATTAATGGTCTCCGGATTGATTAAAGAAAATAATTTAAATTGTTATTACCTGATTGTTAACGAAGCGGGAGCTTCGGTTTACTCTGCTTCTCCAATTGCCAAGCAGGAATTTCCCGGTCTCGAAGCGAGTCAGAGAGGAAATATATCAATAGCACGCAGAGTTCTCGATCCCCTTGCGGAATTGGTGAAAATTGATCCCAAATCCATTGGCGTAGGACTTTACCAACACGATGTCGATCAGAAATTACTGAATAAAAAATTAGACGATGTAGTTATTAGTTGTGTAAACTATGTCGGTGTGGATTTAAACACGGCTTCATCTTCATTGTTAACTTATGTATCGGGACTTAATAAAAGAATTGCAAATAGCATTGTAAAGTATAGAGAGAAAAACGGAAGATTCAATTCCCGTGAAGAACTTAAGGAAGTATCCGGCATCGGAGAAAAATCGTTTGAGCAGGCTGCCGGATTTCTAAAAATTCCTAACGGTAAAAATCCTTTGGATAATACTTTTATTCATCCCGAATCTTATGAGGCGGCAGAAAAACTTTTGGAATTGTGCAATCTATCAACAACCGCCGTAAACGAAAAAGGAAGTTTGGTTAAGCAATTTGTGAAGAATACCGGACTTAAAAGGATATCCGAAAAAATTGGCGTGGGAGAACTTACGTTATCGGATATAATAGAAAACCTCGAAAAACCCGGCAGGGACCCGCGCGAGGAAATGCCGAAACCGATTTTAAGAAGCGATGTATTAAAAATTGAAGACCTTGAAGAAGGGATGAAACTTAAAGGCACGGTAAGAAATGTTGTGGATTTCGGAGCTTTTGTAGATATTGGCGTAAAACAGGACGGTCTACTTCATATTTCCGAAATGGCAAATAAATATGTTAAACATCCTTTGGAAATTGTAAGCGTAGGAGACATAATTGACGTGAATATTAAAAGTATTGATATAAACAAAGGCAGAATTGCTTTAAGCATGAAAAATTTTTAATGAGAAATTCATAAAACTTAATTATTTTGTTAAACAATTTATTTTTTCCTTACACTTAAAAATAGAATGAATGTTTATAAAACAATCTTAGAAACAATTGAAACTAAAGGCGGCGTTTATTTTATATTGCTTGATCCGGATAAAATTGAGCATTCATCAATACCCGGGTTTTTAAAAGTATGCGAAGATGCGGGCGTTGACGGGTTCCTTGTAGGCGGTAGTTTAATTGTTGACGGGAATTTAGAAGCAAGTATTGAATTAATAAAACGCAATACTTCCCTGCCGGTTATAATTTTTCCCGGAAGTGTTGATCAACTTTCTCCTAATGCCGATGCTGTTTTGTATCTGTCCTTAATTAGCGGAAGAAACGCCGAACATCTTATCGGCAAGCACGTTCTCGCTGCTCCTACAATAAAGAAATTTAATCTTGAAGCTATTTCAACAGGATATATGCTGATAGAATCGGGAAGGCAAACTACTGCCGAATACATAAGCGGGACAAGACCCATTCCGCGTAATAAACCCGAGATTGCAGTATCTACGGCTTTGGCTGCACAATACCTCGGAATGAAATTAATTTATCTTGAAGGCGGATCCGGTGCGGATAACCACGTTCCCTTTGAAATGATAAATTCCGTATCGAATGAAATTGATATACCGCTGATTGTAGGCGGGGGAATCAGAAATCCAAACGTTGCAAGGGAAATGGTTGAAAACGGCGCAAATATTATTGTTACCGGAAATTATTTTGAAGACAAATCAAAATGGAATCAAATTAAAGATTTTGCATCGGCTGTACATATAAAAATTCCTATAGATATTTAGATTTAATTCAGAACTTTTTAAAACACTACTATGAACAAACAAGAATTTATTCACAGCTCGCTTTCGGAAAGCGCCGGAGTTAAACTGGCAATTGAAAAATATTGCTCGAATGAAATAATTAAAACTGTTGAGATATTGGTTGGAGCTTTTAAAAACGGTAAGAAATTATTACTTTGCGGTAACGGCGGCAGCGCTGCCGATAGTCAACATATTGCTGCGGAGTTTATGATTCGCTTAAGTCACGACTTAAACCGGCCTGCAATTCCGGCAATTGCTTTAACAACCGATACGTCAAACTTAACTGCAGGCGGGAACGATATCGGTTACGAGAATGTGTTTGCCCGGAATGTTGAAGGACTCGGTTCAAACGGAGATGTATTAATTGCAATCTCTACAAGCGGAAATTCCCAAAATATTATTAATGCGGTTAATAAGGCTCATGCAAAGGAAATGAAGGTAATAGGTTTCCTTGGCGGCACCGGCGGCGGACTTAAAAATATCGTCGATGTTCCCGTTGTTATTCCTTCCTCAAACACTCAGCGCATACAAGAAGGACATATAACCGTCGCACATATAATTTGTGAATTGGTAGAAAGAGAATTGTATGGGAGAAGCTAAAATGGAATCCGCTAATTTATTTCAACATTTAAACTAACTTTTGTCGACTTTCAACTTAATCTCCGGGTTACAACTTTACCTGTTAGAAGTATTATAAAACGCACTTCTTTATTTATGTAAAAATCCAAACGTATTTTTACACTGCTCTCGTAAAAATCCAAACATATTTTTACATTTAATTTGAAAAATAATTATTATGAAGGAATTATTGATTGAAATGCACATTCACTAAGTTTTTAGAAACCAGAAAATTAAACAAAAAATATTAAATTAAATTTAGTTTCACTTCCTCTTTATCTTGTTTTGGAATATGAACGTATTGTCAGCAGTTTGAGCAAAACCTGACGGTTCACTATTATTTAAGAATTCTTCTAATTTGTCCTTTCTCCTTCTTTTGCAATTGTTTTTATCCTTTCATTTATCTAATTTATTTTTTTATAAATAGCAGCTGGTCCTTAACCTTTAATAACAAATGAGTTCACCATGCGAAATTGCTTAAAAAGTTTTTTAATACTTTTATTGTCTCTAAACACATTAAGTTTTGCTCAACTGAATAACCCCAAAAATATAAAATTAAACTGGAAAACGGACACAACAAAACACACAGTTAAACTTTCCGAACTTATGGTTGTACTTCCGCCGGGTTCATTCCCAAAACTTGATTATCCCAAGTTTATCGGCAAGGATGAAGGACTTAAAAGTTTTATCAAACGCGAACCTGTTATGAGTGTGGAAATAAACGGTGAAGCAAAAGCATATCCGCTGAATATGTTGTCCGTACACGAAATATCGAACGATACCATTAACGGAATTCCAATAGTCGCTACATACTGTCCACTTTGCAACTCCGGTCTGGTATTTGACCGGCGATTAAATTATAACGGAAAAAATTACTTG
>JALSTI010000245.1 GCA_026983795.1 Melioribacteraceae bacterium | reverse complement strand
ATTGCAATTAGAACATAAAAAACTTCATTAATGAAAATAACTATTCTTTCGCCCGCTTATCCGTTTCGCGGTGGAATTGCAAATTTTACAAATATTCTTGCAAACGAACTATTTAAATATAACGATGTTGAAATAGTTACATTCAAACGACAATATCCCAAAGTTTTTTTCCCCGGGAAAACCCAATTAGAATCATCCGAAAATCCATTACTGGTAAAAAGCGTCCGTTTGCTCGATTCTATAAATCCCATAAATTGGTTTACGGTAGGGAAAAAAATAAAATTACAAAAACCCGATGTTTTAATATTCAGTTTTTGGATGCCCTTTTTTGCTCCGGCATTCGGAACTATTGCCAAAATAGTCAAAAAAAATAATCATACAAAAATTCTATCCGTTTGCCATAATGTAATTCCCCACGAAACAAAACCCGGAGATATATTTTTAACAAAATACTTCTTTTCAAAAGTCGATTATTTCATTCTCCTTTCCAAAAAAGTAAAAAATGATTTATTAAATTTACTACCGGATGCAAATTATAAAATACTATTTCATCCTGCGTATTCCAGTTTCGGAAAACCCGTCGATAAAGAAACAGCAAAAAGGAATCTAGGAATTACAAACGAAAATATAATTTTATTCTTCGGTTTAATTCGTGAATACAAAGGCTTGGATGTGTTGCTTGAAGCGATGGCGGAAGTGAAAGAAAAATTAAAGGTAAAGTTAATAGTTGCGGGCGAATTTTATGAAAACAAAGATAAATATTTGAAACTGATAGAAAAATACAAACTAAATAAATTTGTTGATATTATTGACAAATATATAGAACCGGCAAATGTAAAGTATTACTTTTCCGCCGCCGACGCCGTTATTTTACCGTACAAAGATGCCACACAAAGCGGTATTGTGCAACTTGCAATAAATTTCGGAAAACCTATCATTGGAACTAACGTGGGCGGATTAGGTGAAATAATAGAAAACGGAAAAAACGGTTATATTGTTGAGCCGGATAACCCTAAAAAATTGTCGGAATCTATTATTAAATTTTACAAAGAAAATAAAGAGTTTGATTTTTCTGAAAACATAAAAATAACTGCGGGAAAATTTTCGTGGGAAAAATTCATATTTGAACTTATAAATTTTGTAAAAATTTAACAATAAAGTTTGGGAAACGAAATGACTAAAAAGAAAAAAACAACATCTAAAAAATCAAAAGAAAGTTGGATGCAAAAATTCAAAATTGAAAATTATATTCCACAAAAGCATCAAACATGGGTTGCCACATTAATAATTTTAATATTGTTAATGTTATTTTTCTTCCCTCTTTTCTTCGGAAACAAAACTTTCCAGTCGGGCGATATAATTCAAATGAAAAGTATGCGCGCATATATAAATAAAGACAGGGATTCTTTTTCTTTGTGGAACCCTTATATTTTTTGCGGAATTCCCGCTTATGCTACATCTACAACAACGCGTTGGTTCGACTTAACCGGATTAATTTACTCAAAAATAAAAATTATATATGCCAGTCTTTTCAGCTCTGAATATGTAATACATACTTTTAACTTTTTGATGTTGGGAATTTTTTCTTTTTTATTAATGAGATATTTGAAAGGGGGATTTTTAATAAGCTTATTGGTTTCTCTTGCAACGGTTTTCAGTACCGGAATTCTTGTTATGCTTACAATCGGACATATAACAAAACTTATGAGTGTTGCGGTTTTTCCTTTAATTTTTTTACTGATTTTAAAATTCCAAAAGCAAATAAAACTTTTTGATATTCTAATATTAATTGTGGCTTTACACATGTTGGTTTTGGGAGCTCATGTTCAGATGATATTTTATATGTTCTTCGCAATTTTAATTTACTTCATATATTACTTTATTTATGCATTCCAAAAAAAGGATACTTTGCTAAAAAAACAGTTATTAAAAACCGCCGGAGTTTTGGTTTTAGGTGCAGCAATTGCTCTTGCAATGTCTTATGATAAGTATGCTCAACTTTATGAATATAAACCATACTCAACAAGGGGCGCAAAGAGCATTGTTGAAAAAGAAAATTCTAAAAAATCTGAATCCGACTTTTATAATTACGCTACTAATTGGTCGTTTTCTCCAGGCGAGGTTTTAACATTTGTTATTCCCTCTTATTACGGATTTGGAAAATCTACTTACAAGGGACCGCTAACGCAAAACAGACCGGTAGAAGTAAATACATATTTCGGACAGATGCCGTTTGTAGACGTTGCAATGTATATGGGTGTTATAATTTTCTTTCTTGCTTTATTTGGAATTTTATCCAATTGGAAAAATCCTTTTGTCCAATACTTATCTTACTTATCTGGTATTGCACTGCTAATCTCATTCGGCAGAACATTTCCGCCATTTTACGATCTGATGTTTTATTACTTCCCGTTATTCGATAATTTCAGAGTACCTTCAATGATTCTTATTTTATTACAAATTAGTTTTCCCATTCTTGCTGGATTTGGATTGTTAAAAATTATTGAATTACGACATGAAAATAACGATCGGTTAATTAATATTTTAAAGTATACAACATTAGCATTTGCAGGGTTGTTAGTTTTGGCTTTATTATTTAATTCCGCTTTTTCCGACTTAATTGTCTCTAGATTAAATAATTACATTTCGGAAATCAGCAGATCAAGACCACAATTATCGCAGCAATTCAAAGCTTTAACGGATTACATTCGCAAAATGTTTATGGGCGATGTTTATTTGGCATTTTTATTTGTCAGTTTAACTTTTGGCGCTGCGTATTTATATGTGAAAAATTCCATTAGCAAGGATTTAATGCTGGCTTTCATTTTAATCCTTGTAGTAATAGACTTATGGCGTATAGATAAACGCGGAACAATATATACAGATGATTCAAATATTAATCGCGAATTCTCTACTCCGAATTATGTTAAGGTTATTAAAAGCAGAAAAGATAAATATCCATTCAGAATATTAAACCTTAAACAAGACGGCTCCTTGGGTTCAATTAGTCATAGCGGCAACTTTAACGTTTATTTCTTGTTGGAAGATTTCTACGGATATTCGGCAATTAAACCGAGAAGTTATCAAGATCTTATGGATGTTATCGGTCCGGCAAACCCCACTCTATGGAAAATGCTGAATGTAAAATATTTAATTGCAAATCAACCGTTAAACTTCCCCGGACTTTCACTGCTTAGTTCAAAACAAAAAGAGTACATCTATTTAAATACTCTTGCTCTACCAAGATTTTATTTTATTGACACCATAAAAACAATGAAACCATTGGAAGGATTAAAAGCAATTAAAAACAATAGCTTCGATCCAGCTAAAACCGGTTTTATAGAACAAGGAAATTTGACAGTTAACAAACCGGATTCTAATGCAAAAGTGGATTTAAAAGTCTATAAAGACGAACTGATTGAGCTAAATGTTTCAAACGCAAATAACAACAGTATGTTATTTTTTGGCGACACTTTTTATCCGGTCGGCTGGCATGCTTTTGTAGATAAAAATGAAGTAAAAATTCATAAAATTAATCATGGTTTTATGGGAATAGTGGTTCCTTCCGGTATACATAAAGTAATATTTAAATACGCACCAAAAAGTTTCTATATCGGTAAATATGCATCGCTAACTCTTAACTCTTTGGTTTGGCTTGGCATCCTTTTATCGCTTTTTCAATTCTATAAAAAGAAAAAGCCATCTAACGTCAATCAATAATATTGCGCAGTTTTGATGATTGAGAAAATAAAAAATCTTATCAAACATTCGGCCATTTATAGTCTTAGTAATATTACTATAAAAGCTGCCGGAATTATTTTGATTCCTCTCTACACCATAAATTTTACCCAAAGGGAATTTGGGATTTGGGATTTGATAGATGTTTCAATTGCCATTGTTTTTTCAATTATGGTTTTAGGGCAATCCAATTCAATAATGATGTTCAACAATTCCAAAGAATACAAGGGAAAAGAAAAGCAATCCTTTTTTACCATTACTGCTTTCCTCTCTTTACTCTCATTGATATTAATTGGAATAAGCGAGCTTATTTATCATTTTAAACTTTTTTTTACGGGTAGTAACGAAATTTATTTAACTTACATTCGTATAAGTTCATTTGTTGTTTTTTTAAGAGTTATAAATTCTGCATTCTTATCTAAATTAAGAGCCGATGAGAAATCCGCCGCTTTCGGTGCAAGTAATTTATTCAGATTAATTGTGAATGTTGTTTTTATAATTTACTTTGTAAGTTTCAAAAAGCTTGGAGTGCTTGGCGTTATTTACGGTTATTTAATAAGCGAAGCCGCATTGTTTATTATTCTTATAATTCCAATGCTTAAACAAATGACGTTCAGGTTTAGCTTTCCAATTTTGAAAATTGCACTCGCATTCGGTATGCCGCTGGTTTTAAGCGGATTAGGATTTCAGATTTTAAATTTGAGTGACAGATATCTAATAAAAATAATTCTCACCGAGAATTCCCTTGCTGTATACGGATTGAGTTACAGAATAGCCGGATTATTAAATATGATGCTTGTGCTACCAATAAATTTAATTTTACTTCCAATTGCCTTTAAATATTACCAACAACCGGGAGATAAAAGATTTTTCAGCAAGTTGATGACATATTCCACTTTTATGAGTGTATGGTTGGCTATAGGAATTTCACTTTTCGGTAAAGAAATAATAACAATTCTTGCTCCAAAACCGGAATATCAAAGTGCATTATTACTAATTCCGATAATACTTTTCGGTTATGTTTTAAGCGGAATGCGAATGGTCGGTTCTCTCGGTTTATACCTTACAAAGAACACAAAAAAAATTGCAATATTAACCATTATTGCTGCGGTAATTAATATAATTTTAAACGTAATTTTCATTCCACGTTACGGAATATACGCAGCCGCAGTCAATACTTTTATATCATTCTTCGTGTTCTATTTATTAACTCAAAGCTACTCCGGCAAGTTTTACAAAATTCCTTTTGAAAATATCAAATTAACAAAAGTATTTTTGCTTGGATTAATATTCTCCTTTATTCCGCTCATTTTTTTAAAAGAAATTTCCGTCATTAATGTTATTTTTAAGTTTTTGCTTTTAATCATTTTCCCGGTGTTATTATATTTTTGGAAATTTTACGAAAGTATTGAACTTGAATACATTAAAAAGATTAAAAACTTAGACTCTGTTAAAAAAGCATTATCCGAAATAATAAAAAAATAAATGAAAAGAGTTTTAATAATTTCCTATTACTGGCCCCCAAGCGGGGGAATAGGCGTTCATCGTTGTCTTAAGTATGCCAAGTACTTAAGGAATTTTGGCTGGGAACCGGTAATTTTAACAGCGAAAAATCCCGATTATCCCGTACTTGACGAGGGAAATTTCAAAGATGTTCCTAACGGTGTTGAGGTATTGAAATCAAATATTTGGGAACCGTATAACATTTTTAAAACTTTAATTGGAAAGAAAAAAGAAGAGAAAATTCATAACGTATTAATTACCGAAAAAGAACCGGGATTACTTTATAAATTCGGAATTTGGATTAGAGGAAATTTTTTTATTCCCGACGCCAGAAGATTTTGGATAAAACCTTCAATCAAACTCCTTTCGGAATACTTAAAAGAACATCCTGTGGATGCAATGTTTACTAATGGACCTCCTCAATCTACTCATTTAATTGCTTACGGAATTAAAAAGAAATTTAATATTCCTTGGATTGCAGATTTCCAAGACCCATGGACGCAAGTTGATTATTACCAAAAATTCAAAATCGGGTTCATTGCCGATAAAATTCATAAAAGATTGGAACAAAACGTGCTAAAAACCGCAGATAAAACTATTATTTGCAGCAATACCTGGAAAAAAGATTTGGAATCTATTGGCGCTAAAAATGTTTCCGTTCTTGTTTGGGGTTACGATGAAGAAGATTTTAAGAATATAAAAACGGAAAGAACTCAAAAGTTCCGGCTAAGTCATTTCGGAAGTTTGGGACCCGACAGAAATCCACCGAATTTGTGGAAAGCCCTTTCGGATATTGCAAATGAAAATAAATCGTTTGCGGAAAATTTGGAAATAGAGTTGGTTGGATTTATCGATCACTCCATAATCGAAAATCTGAAAAAACTTGGTCTGGAAAAAAATATTATTGCTATGAATCATATCCCGCGAAACGAAACATTAATAAAAATGCATCAAACACAAGTGCTATTGCTAATTTTAAACGATGCTCCGAACGTAAAAGGCAGGCTTCCCGGAAAATTGTTTGAATATTTGGCTTCTAGAAGACCGGTTTGGGTAATAGGTCCGACCGATAGCGACGCTGCGGAAATTGTCTATAACGCAAATGCCGGAACAGCCTCGGATTTTGAAGATATAGATTCAATGAAAAAAACAATTTTGAATTTCTATAATAAATATTTAAATAATAAACTTGATGATAACAAAACGAATCTTGATAAATACACTAATAAAAACTTGACCAAACAACTTGCAGGTTATTTGGATGAATTGGTGAATAAATAATATGAATAAAATAAAGGTTTTATGCTTTACAGATACGGATACGGGAAGAGATGTGGAAATTATTCTCCCTATTAGATATTTTGCTGAAAGGTTTCTTAATTGCAAATTCTATCATTCTATAAGTTTTGATGCTTTTTCAATATATAGATTTAAACCGGATATCATACTACTTCCTAATACTATCGGTTCCAATTTATATTTTAAATTATCTAAGAAAGCACACAGGCAAAACATACCTCTTTTTGCTCTAATTTCGGAAGGAAATTTCAGAACAAACGGAACATTCAATTATTGGGGGTTTAACACCGATAAAGTGTTTTACCAGGAGTATGTCTGTTGTTGGTCGGAAAGAACCGCAAACTTTCTCAAATCCGAAGTTCCGGAAGCTGAAGAAAAAATTGTTGTAACGGGCGGTACCGGATTTGACAGATATAAAATTTATAAATTTAAAACCCGCGAAGAAATATTGAAAAAATATAATTTACCGGAATTTAAAAAGGTAATAGGATATGCAGGTTGGGCATTCGGCAAATTACAGCATAAACGCGGCAGAAAAGAATTAACATCCGCTTACAAAGATAACCCCGAAAAACGATTGAAGTGGGTGGCAGAACAACGAATTTTAGTCAGGGATATTCTCAGAAAATCTATCGAAAAGAATAAAGATACTTTGTTTATATTAAAACGGCATCCTCAGGAAAGTAGTCCCGAATTAACAATTGAAATAATTAACGAAATGAGCGAGCTGGCCGATTATGATAATGTGCTATATTTGGGAGAAGAAGAAGCATTACACGATCTTATAAATATTTCGGACTTGTGGACTTGTTTTGAATCTACAACAGCTCTTGAAGCATGGCTTTTGGGAAAAGAAACTATATTTATTAATCCCGATCCAAATTTTAACAGGGACCAATTGTTCAAAGGTTCGGTACTTGTTAACAGTTATGAAAATCTACAAGAAAAAATAAATGAGTATTTTCAAAACGGAAAAATAGAAGACTTTTATAAAGATGAAAAAATTTCTGCACGGGAAAAAATTATTAAAGAAACCATAGGATTCGATGACGGAATGAATCATATAAGAGCAGGATATTATTTGCATAAAACAATTGAAAAAAAACTTAACCGTAAAATTACTTCAACATACCGGTTTAACTTTTACGATTTTCTTATTTTTCTTGGAATAAGGTTTTTTTCATTATTTTATAATAGAAATATTTTTAAACATATTTATAAACTTAAAAAGCATCTATGGGTATTCGAAGATTTTAAACTGAAGAAAATACCCGTTTTGTACAAACAATACTCCAAATACTTAAATGAATTTTATAACCTGAATGACGTTTCAAATAAATTTAAAAAAGGAATTTTGTATAAAGAGCTTAATCTTGATGAAACTAAAAAATAACAGATTATTTTTTTAATGAGGAATTAATGTTAAACAACAAAACAATTCTGGTTACCGGGGGAACAGGTTCGTTTGGGAAAAAATTTATTAAAACGGTACTCAAAAGATACACTCCGAAAAAAATAATTATTTACAGCCGTGACGAA
>JALSTI010000244.1 GCA_026983795.1 Melioribacteraceae bacterium | reverse complement strand
TCCCGTACGTAAAAAAACAACATCTCAATAACAGAGTAAAATTTGCTCGTTTAATTGTTTTTCTTTGGAAATGTAATAGTTAGCACACCATTTTTATAGAATGTTTTCATTTTACTAACAATTACATCTTTGGGCAAAACAATTGATCTTTTAAAGTTACCCATAAACCGTTCACGCTCAATAAATTTGGAATCTTTATCCGATTTCTCATTTGTTACTTTCGTTTCAACGGTTAGCACACCGTCTTTTACATTAACGTTTATTTTATTATCCTCAACTCCGGGTAAATTTACTTTAACAATATATTTGTCCTTGCTATTAATTATATCAATTGCCGGAGGAATAGTTAAATCTTGAAACAGCTTTTCGAAGTTGGCATCTGCTTGAAATGTAGAATTAAAATTACGGAGTAAATTATCCATGTTTCTCTGAAATTTTTGTATGTCTTCGAATGAATTCCAATCGTCAAACTTTTTAAATGGATTATTCATCAAAGTGTCACCGGTTTCTTGTAAATATGAAATATGAGGTTCCGATTTTTTTTGCTTGCTTAAATCGTATATAAAATAACCTTCGACCAAAACAATAACGGCAAATATAACGGTAACTACCACAAACCATTTACTTTTCATTTTATCCTCCTATTTTTTGCCAAAATTACACGTTTTATTTTCCGACTTAAATAAAAAGGAATAAAATTTCCGTTATGTTAAAAAATCAAAAAAGAATTTGGTTCCGCTAAATATGAAATAGTTGTTTGGAGGCAGGAAAGACAAAGTAATACCGCCGATATTAAAATTTCAATAATTAAAATTTTTAAGAATATACAAAATCAGAAGTAAACGGATAATCCGAAATTAATTCCGCTGCTGTTAAACTTAAACCCGGAAGAAGAAGAACTATAAGAATTATTGGATAAAGTCTTCCCATTTTTATCATAAATTATATTTTTGGAATTTGACTCGGATTTATAATAAAACATTGCAAATCCATATTCTGCAATCAAACTCAATTTTTTTGAAAAGAACCATTCAACGCCGTAAGCAGCGGAAATTCCAAGCGAATAAATTTTAAATTTACTAAAACCGGTACTCTTGTTTGTATTGTCATTATTTATATCATTTCTTTCACTGTTATTGGAATTTTTCGAAAATGAAACTGTGGGACCGAGTCCGAGATAAAACTTAATATCATTAAGAGGATTTAAATAATACAAGAACTGACTCGATAAACGGTACTCTACATTTGTTAAATCGGAATTATTAGAATAATTATTTGATCCGATAAAATCATTTTTCTTTTCATCCGTATTATTGTTATCTACTTGTATCCGCAAACCGAACCTAAATGCATTATGATTGTTAAAATGGTATTTGTAAGAAACTAATCCGCCTTGAAAATCGGAGAGAGTAAGAAATTGCTGAATTCTAAATTGAAAAGAATTTTTATAAAATTTATAGGGTTTTTGCTTTGTTGTATCTGTTTTTGATTGCGAATAAATATTTATAGCCGAAAACAGAATAACCACGAGTATAATGGATTTTTTCATTTCAGCCTCACAATTATTTATTTAATAATTAAAACTAAATATATTAGTATCCTTTTACAAATTTAATTCATATATATTTAATTGTTGTTATACGGATTGAAGGTGTGGAATTGAGTCCCAATCAAAATACCAATTATTCTCTCAGATTAATAATCTGAGTTAATTGAACGGAATTAAATTTTAATATAATTTATTTATTAAGAGGGGGAAGCTGTATTAAAACTTTTTCTTTACATCGCACCGTCTAATCTTTAATGCGTTTTACGTCTGTATAACTCCAACATTAAACTTGGGTATTTCGGGATTATTATTAGCCGCTTCCAACGCTTTGGAAATATATTCTCTTGTTAAAGCCGGATCAATAATTTCATCGACCCACAACCGGGCTGCGGCATAAAGTGCACTGCTTTTATCTTCGTAGGATTTTGTTATTTCATCTAACAATTTCTTTTTGTCTTCTTCGCTGAACTCTTTTCCCAATTTTTTCATTTGCCGTATTTTAATATCCAGCAGAACGCTGCTGGCCTGAGCGCCGCCCATTACGGATATTTTAGCATTAGGATAAGCGAAAATAAACCGCGGATCGTATGCTTTGCCGCACATTGCATAATTGCCGGCGCCGAAACTATTACCGACGATAATAGTAATTTTGGGAACAACCGAATTAGCGACGGCATTAACCATTTTAGCGCCGTCTTTAATTATACCGCCGTGTTCGGCTTTGCTTCCTACCATAAATCCGGTAACATCTTGTAGAAAGAGGAGGGGAATTTTTTTCTGGTTGCAATTCATAATAAACCTCGCTGCTTTATCCGCGCTGTCGGAATAGATTACTCCGCCGATCTGCATTTCTCCTTTTTCGGTTTTAACTATGCTTCTTTGATTTGCTACAATTCCAACCGCCCAACCGTCAATTCTTGCATAAGCAGTAATTATGGTTTTTCCGTATCCGGCTTTATACTCGTCAATTTCAGAATTATCAACAATCCTGGCTAAAAGCTGATAAGTATTATATTGTCCTATTGGGTCTTCAGGTAAAATACCGTAAATTTCTTTAGGTGAGAAAAGTGGTGGTTTCGGATCAATACGATTAAATCCGGCTCCGGGAAATTCTCCTATTTTATCCGCTAAAGATCTGATTGTTGCCAAGCATTCATGATCATCTTTTACAATATAATCCGTAACGCCCGATATATTTGATTGCACTCTTGCGCCGCCTAAACTTTCATTATCAATTACTTCACCAATTGCAGCTTTAACAAGATGAGCGCCGGCTAAAAAAACCGAACCTTCTCCTTCAACAATTAATGCCTCATCGCTCATAATGGGCAGATATGCTCCTCCGGCAACGCAAGGACCCATAATAGCCGATATTTGCGGAATTCCCATTGCAGACATTTTAGCGTTGTTTCTGAAAATTCTACCGAAATGTTCTTTATCGGGAAAAATTTCCTCTTGCAAAGGTAAAAAAACCCCTGCGCTATCCACTAAATATATTATCGGCAATCTATTTTCAATAGCAATTTCCTGTGCGCGTAAATTTTTCTTTCCCGTAAGCGGGAACCATGCGCCGGCTTTTACGGTTGCATCATTTGCTACAATTACAAAATTACGACCGTTAATTTTTCCGATTCCGTAAATAGTGCCTGCACTGGGAGCGCCACCGTATTCATTGTACATATCGTGCGCACAGAATGTATTTAATTCAACAAACCCGGTATTTTCATCAATAAGTTCAGCAATTCTTTCCCTGGCGGTTAGTTTACCTTTTTTATGCTGCCTTTGTATTGCTTTATTACCGCCGCCCAAGTGAGTTTTTTTTCTTATAGCCTCAATTTTACGGACAAGGTTTTTATAATGATCTTCCCGTTTCGAATAATCTTTTGAATTGATTTCAGTTCCAATTTTTTTCATACTTCACTCGTTTAGGGTTATATTTTTTTTGTAATTATTTAAGATTTCTTCCGCCATTTGATAGGGGGAAATTTCACCCGAAATAATTTGACCGGATTTTTCGTTCAGATAACCAAGCCGCTCATTATTCCAAATTTCGGTGATTATTGTTTTATCGACAATCTCTTGAACTCTAACATTAACATTTCTTTTCCTTTTTTCCAGCAGAAGATTTGATTCATTTAAATATTTTTTATGACGTTCAATTTCTGCGGCTACTTCTTCAATCCCTTTATTTTCTTGAGCGACTGTTTTTAATATTTGCGGTAACCACGATTTTTCGTCGTGGTCTCTTAACATTAAAATAGTTTGAAGTGACATCAAAGCAGAATCGGCTCCGGGTCTGTCGCTTTTATTTAGAACAAAAAAATCGGCAATTTCCATCAATCCTGCTTTCATTGCCTGAATAGAATCTCCCGATTCCGGTACTAAAACAACAACGGTTGTATCTGCTGCTTTAGCAATATCCAATTCCGATTGCCCAACGCCGACGGTTTCGAAAATTATAAAATCGTAACCCGCTGCGTCCAAAACATCGGCGGCGTCAATCGACTTTTTACTTAGTCCGCCCAAACTTCCACGCGAAGCCATACTTCTGATAAATACGCCCCGGTCGTTTCCAATTTCGTTCATCCTAACACGATCGCCGAGAAGCGCTCCGCCCGTAAACGGACTTGTAGGATCGACGGCTATTATGCCAACCGTTTTACCTTCTTTTCTGTAAAGCTTTGTAAGTTGATTTGTTAAAGTCGATTTGCCGGCTCCGGGAGGTCCGGTTATTCCAATTCTATAAGCCTTACCGGTTTTGGAATGAAGCATTTTAAGTATTTCAACTGAGCCGGAATTACCTTCTTCAACTTTAGAAATTATCCTGGAAATTATTCGTTTGTTTTCCGTATTTAATTGATCAATTATTTTTTCGGTCAGCATGTCAATATCTGTATAAGTTATTTTCAAAAATGTAGTTTTTAACTGAAGGCGGGACCAAATAGTCTATGGGCAAATTCTTTCTAATCCGTTCGCGTATTTCTGTGCCGGATATTTCGATTGTGGGAGTATCCACGTAAACGGCTTCACCAAAATATTTATGATAAATTTTAGTATCGGTATCGATGTGACGTTTCATTACAATCAACTTTGCAAGCTTTAGAATTGTATCCGGTTCTTTCCACGAATCGAATTTCAATAAATTATCAAACCCGATAATTAATTCTATTTCGTCGTATTTTTTACTGAATTCCATTAAAGTATTTACCGTATAAGAAATTTCTTTTCTGTTAATTTCAAAATCGGAAAATTCAAACAAAGGATGATCTTCAATAGCAAGCTTTAACATATTTACCCTGTGCTCGGGGGACGAATATTCAACATTAACTTTATGAGGGGAAATATAGCAAGGTATAAAAAACACTTTTTCCAAATTCCTTTTAAGCGCAACATCTTGTGCAGTTATTAAATGCCCGTGATGAACCGGATCAAAAGAACCTCCTACAATTCCTACAGCGCTCATTTATACCTCATGTTCTACAATAAAGTTAACTCATTTAAATAAGATTTTAACCTGCTACGGTAAATTAAAATATCCTGTTCATATTTCTTTTTGTTTGTGATATTTTTATTCTTAAACTTATGTTTCGAAAACGCCAATTTAACCGCGCTTTTCCGCAGCATACTTTTTAATTTTCTATCGGCACTCAATTTATTCTTACCAAAAATAAACGAAAATTGACCTTCGGTAATATTGTTAAATAAAATTTCTTCTTTCAATTCTTCCGATATTATTTTCTTTTCATTTTTAAGAGATTTTGAAAACGTGAAGATAAAAATAGTAAAAACCGAAAGCATATACACAAACGAAAAAATAATTCCCAAATTTAATGTAACACTCAAGTTCCAAATTAAATGAATGAAAACAGCGGTTAAATACCCGGCTATTATTAGAAAAATTTTATTTTTTTTGTTAGAAAATTTTGCCAGAGCTAAAAATGCTCCAAAAGCGCCGGTAGCAAAAAGATGGATAAAAACCGTAAAAAGTGTTCTGAGAAAGAATAAGTAAATTAATTGATTTACGGTACTGGCGAACGAAATGTAATATAAAAAATTTTCCGTCATTCCAAAACCGAGACCAATAGCGCCGCCATAAACCAAACCGTCCGTTAAATTATCGAAGTCATTTGTTATAACAATAATAAACAGAAAAACACCCTTCGCAAATTCTTCAACAAACGGAGCTACAATTACAGTTTGATAAAAATTTGCAACATGCTTCGAAAGTCCGGTTAAATTTAGCGGTAGTGAAAAAAGAATTGATACAATTAAAGCAACAACTATAGAACCGAAAGCGCCCCATAAAAAATTAACAAATACTAAAATGAAAGATTCGCGTTCGTTCTTATCGAAATACCATAATAAAACCAGATAAATAAAAATGGGAATAATTGCCGAGAATAAAGAAATTAAAATTAACATAATAGAATAATTTGTTATATAGCCTATATTTTGTTACTTTAATTTTTTGAAATAACTTATTGCCAAATATAAATTTAACCAATTTTCCATAAAGACCTGCTATCTTGATTATGAAAATCTCAATTTTTATATTTGTTGGCTAAATTTTAAACTGATATAGAAATGATCATCAGAATAAATAATTATGATGAAGGGATCCACTTTATTACTTTAAAAAAGAAAGTGTATGAATTGGATCTTGATAAACCGTTTGCAGGCAACGTTGAAGTTAATTGTAAAATGGACAGGTCTTTAAGTCAAATTGTACTGGACTGTAATTTATCGGTCGATGCGGTTTTAACTTGTGATAGATGTACGGAAGAATTTGAAAGAACATTATTAAATAAGTTTCAGTTGACATATATTTTTTCCAGAAACATTGATGATGTTGACGACGATAATGTTCATTATATACATCCGGAAACGGACAGAATAGATATTTCGAAAGATGTACGGGAATTTTGTATTCTCTCTGTTCCGATGAAAATTTTATGCAGTAATTCTTGTAAAGGTTTATGTCCGCATTGCGGCACGAATTTAAATGTGGAACAATGTTCTTGTGAAGATTCCCTTATAAATCCTATTTGGGAACCTTTATTAAAGTTGAAAAACAAACTAAACTAAAATAACCAAGGAAAGATATGGCACATCCAAAAAGAAAAATATCGAAATCGAGAAGGGATAAAAGACGCACGCATTATAAAGCTAGTTTGCCCACCTTAAGTACATGTTCAAATTGCGGTGAGTTAAAACTTAGCCATCGTGCTTGTCCAAATTGTGGATATTATGCCGGAAAATCTATGTTCGTACCTGAATCTTAATTTTATTCGATGAACTTAAATTATACAAATTCTAAATGTAAAATTGTTGTAGATGCAATGGGGGGTGATTATGCCCCTCATAATGCAGTTGTGGGAGCAATAGAAGCCGCTGAGGAAGATCAGAACATTATACTGGTTTTGGTTGGAAGGGAAACGGAAATCGTAAAAGTATTGAATGATAATAATCTCGATTTTCCTAAGGAACAAATTGTAAATGCCGACGAAGTTATTGGCATGCATGATTCTCCGACTGCTGCATTGAAAGCAAAGAAAAATTCTTCTATAGTTGTAGGTGCAAATTTAGTTAAAAATAATGAAGCCGATGCTTTTGTAAGCGCTGGAAATACCGGCGCTATGATGGCGGCTTCCACTTTATTGATCGGCAGAATTCCCGGAGTCGGCAGACCAACAATAGGCGCAACAATTCCTACTGAAAAAGGGAATTTTTGTACAATTTATGATGTTGGCGCCAGTGTCGATTCGAAACCGCGGCATCTGTTAGAATATGCCGTAATGGGCAGCATTTATGCCGAGGAAATTTTTAACATTAAAAATCCTACAATCGGTTTATTGAACGTTGGCGAAGAAGAATCAAAAGGTAATAAAGTTTCATTGGAAGCTTATGAGTTATTGAAAAATACCGACCTGAACTTTACAGGTAATGTTGAAGGAAGGGATATTTTGAAGGGAACTACCGATATTGTTGTCTGTGACGGTTTTGTGGGAAATATTCTTTTAAAGTTCGCCGAAAGTATTATGGGCTTGTTGAAAGCGAAATTCAAATCTTTCGCCGGGGAATCTTTTTCAAACAAAATTCGTGTAGGACTTGCAAAAGGAACATTAAAAAAAGTATTGAAGGATATGGACTATCAAGAATACGGGGGAGTTCCGCTTTTGGGTACAAACGGCATTAGCATTATCGGGCATGGGTCCAGCAGTGTTTTAGCAATCAAAAATATGGTTCTCCGGGCAAAAGAAATGTACGATAAAAATTTAATTCACAAAATAGAGGATTCAATAAAACGTTATGCAAACTAAAAAGAGATTAAGGAATGCAGCTATAACAGGCGTTGGGATGTACGTTCCCGATAAAATTTTAGACAATAAATATTTTGAATCGATTGTTGATACAAATGATGAGTGGATAAGAACGCGGACGGGTATTCAAGAAAGAAGAATTCTTGAAAACGGTGCTACAAGCGACTTAGCCACAAAAGCCGTTGAAGATTTATTATCATCGACCGGTACTTCGCCCGAAGATATTGACGCTATTATTGTTGCAACCGTTACTCC
>JALSTI010000243.1 GCA_026983795.1 Melioribacteraceae bacterium | reverse complement strand
TCCCCTTTAACTCTTGCAGACAGAGCTTCACATAATATAATTGTAAAAGAACTGAAATCGAGTTTTCCCGGAATTCCAATACTTTCGGAAGAGGGCAGTGATATACCTTACGGGGAAAGAAAAAATTGGAAACAATTCTGGCTGGTGGATCCTTTGGACGGGACTAAAGAATTTATTAAGAAAAACGATGAGTTTACCGTTAATATTGCATTGATTGAAAATAACGTTCCCACACTTGGAGTGATTTATGCTCCGGCATTGGAAGGGGAGAGTATAGAAATTAGAAGTCAGAAGTCAGAAGTCAGAAGTCAGAAGTTAGAAGACGGAAATAATGATCAGGTTGCCGATGGTTCTGAAGTTAAAGGTTTTGATATTCCCAGCGGAACACTCTACTTTGCCCAAAACGGATTCGGCGCTTTTATGCAAATGAAAAACGGGAATCCGGTTAGATTATTTGTAAATAAAGATACGTCGAATGGAATTATAGCAGTGCGAAGCCGTTCCCATGCATCGCCGGAAGAGGAAAAAGTTTTTGAACAATATGGTGTGACCGAAACTATCTCCGGCGGAAGTTCAATTAAGTTTTGCAGGGTTGCCGACGGCAGCGCTCATATTTATTACCGCTACGGTCCTACAAATGAATGGGATGTAGGAGCAGGTTATGCAATTGCAAAAATTGCCGGCGCAACTGTCGAAGGCTTGCGGTTTAATAAAGAAAATTTATTGAACGGTTCGTTTATGGTTAAAAGTATATGAAAAGTAAATATAAGAACTTGAAAATTTCAATGACCATAATTGAATGAATGGAAAGGAAAGAAAAAGTAAATTTTATTTGCTCTTTGTTTTTTATCTTTTACCGGTATTACTCTGATTATTGATTCCAATTTTATTGCATTTATAAGTTATTTATAATTTAAGTCCCATTTTGTATGCATTTGCCTCATTTAATAATAAACATTCTCAGTATTTATAAAAAATTATTCATATTTTACCGACTTAATTTTTACTTTTAAGCAACTGGAATGTAACTTACTGGGCGAAGCTGCGAACGTTTCGATAACCTTTATATTCAAAAAAATATTACTTAAATGATAAACAAAAATTCAAAAATTTATATTGCCGGTCATAACGGAATGGTTGGGAGTGCTATATTAAAAAAATATATAGACGAAGGATATGCCAACATTATAACACGTAGTTCTTCGGAATTGGACCTGAGGCGTCAGAGTGAAGTGGAAGAATTTTTCAAATCGGAAAAACCGGATTATGTTATAATTGCGGCAGCTAAGGTCGGCGGTATATTGGCTAATAATATATACCGAGCAGAGTTTATTTACGATAATTTGATGATTGAAGCAAATTTAATTCATTCGGCATATAAAAATAATGTTGAAAAATTATTGTTTCTCGGCAGTTCGTGTATTTATCCCAAATTAGCTCCTCAACCGTTAAAAGAGGAGTATTTATTGTCAGGTTATCTTGAATATACAAACGAACCTTACGCAATTGCTAAAATAGCCGGAATTAAGTTATGCGAGAATTATTTTAAACAGTATAACGCTAATTATTTTTCGGTTATGCCTACAAATTTATACGGTCCCAATGATAATTTCGATTTGAAAACCTCGCATGTTCTCCCCGCATTAATTCGTAAAATACATGAAGCTAAGGAACAGTTGGAAATTCAAAATTCAATAGACAAAAGTAAAGTGGTTGTATGGGGAACCGGGAAACCGAAACGTGAGTTCCTT
>JALSTI010000242.1 GCA_026983795.1 Melioribacteraceae bacterium | reverse complement strand
AAATAGATTTAAATACTCCTATTGAATATTCCCTTGAACAAAATTACCCTAATCCGTTTAACCCGACAACAACCATACAATTCAGCATTCCGGATGCCTCTCAAGTTAAATTAATTGTTTATAATATTATCGGAGAGCAAGTGGCCGAATTGGTAAACAAAAATATGGAAGCCGGATATCATAATGTACAATTTAATGCAAGTGGACTAAATAGCGGAATTTATATTTATAAATTGGAAGCAGGGGATTTTACACAAATTCGTAAAATGATGCTGTTAAAATAAATTATTCTTAATAAATTTCCCATACTTTTATAGAAATGCTGTCAACTAAGTACCCCCAAAAAACCTTCTTTCAAAAGGGGAAACAGAGATCTGTTCCGAAGGAGCAGTAAAAGTCCCCTCTTGAGATGGGGTTTCGGGGTGTGTTAAAATACTATTAGCAGTAATATTCCTTAAGTTGAAAGCATTGCTTTAATGAAAAGTGGATTTAAGGGACTGTTAGTTTTTTACAAATTAGTGTAATGTTAATTTATAAATGACGGTAATCTAAAAACTCACCCTTCCAAAGGAGTCCTTTGGACAACCCCTCTCTTAAAAAGAGAGGGACTGCTCCCTCTCCCTTTGGGCGAGGGTTGGGGTGAGGGCTAATTTACCAACAAAGTATAGTTAACTTTACATTAGTATTAAACAAAATAACCGGAGGTACAATGTACAAGCAAAAAAATTGCAACAAAATAATTATATTTTTACTTCTGTTTGCCACAGCAAGCATTTTTGCTCAAAGTAAATCTTTATACTTTAGCGGGACTGCAGGTAATCAAAGCGGAATAGCAAGCGGATTTAAGAATTTGGTCGATTCGGTTTATACACAAGAAGTATGGATAAAACCGGATGCTTTTACAGCAAGTTGGGGTGAAGCCCATGTAATACAGTTTATCGGGGATTATCATTCACAGTTATTCTTGAATATAAAAAATGCAGATACTGCTTGGGTTTATACCCAAGACGGAAATGCCTCATGGGAAAACGGAACAGTAGTAACCTTGGATAAATGGACGCATATAGCCTATGTAAGAGATGGTGTAGATGATTCGGCTAGAATATATGTAAACGGTATATTAAGTAGTACAGTAGTTTTAGATCATGATTACCCTACTAAAGGTGACAGCAATTTGGTAATAGGTTTGTATAACGGATACGAAAGCGGAGAATCTTCTTATAGCGGTTTAATGGATGAAATTCGTATTTGGAATAAAGCTTTAAGTGATGAAGAAATACAAGCAAATATGGGGATTGAATTAAATGGCGATGAGGATGGTTTGGTTGCATATTATAATTTTAATGAACAGAGCGGTAATGTATTGAAAGATAAAACTTCAAATACTTTGGATATACAATTAAAAAATATGGATGCTACAAACTGGAGAACAGAAAACAGTCCTGCATCTGCTCCTGCAACAAACGAACTTGTAGCGTTATGGCATTTTGACGAAGGAAGTGATACGATAGCCACCGATGCAAGCGGCAATGGAAAGAACGGAATACTAAAAGAAGGAGCTGTTTTTTCCGAATCAGGCGTTTCCGGTAGTTCAATATCAATAGCCGGCAGCGGACATGTATTAGTACCGGGCGGAGGAAGCTTAGACAAAATAAATGAAAAGATTACAATAGAAACATGGGTAAAACCGTCATCATTAAGTAAGCGTAATATAGTATTGGCACAATGGGACGGTTCTGCCGGACAAAGAGCTTATG
>JALSTI010000241.1 GCA_026983795.1 Melioribacteraceae bacterium | reverse complement strand
CGCCGGTTTTAGTATAAATTTTCATAACTTCATCGGCAGTTTTTTTACAAATGCAAAATATTCTTGATTATTATTTTCATTTATCAATTTAATTTTAGAATCGTAAATGTCTTTATTCTTTTTAACCAAACCAATTCCAATTTTTTTATTATTTCCAAATTTACAAATACTTGTTACCTTTCCGATTTTTTCATTTGTTTCAAAAATTTCAAGAGGTTGTATTACATCGTAAAATTCTTCAAAAATCAAACCGACCATCTCCTTTTGAACTTTATCGTAAGTTTCCAATCTGGCAATTACTTCTTGTCCTATATAACATCCCTTTTTATCATCTACTTTGTGCATCAAATTTATTTCGTGAGGATTAAAATCAACATTAATTTCATTCGGAAATTTCGGATAACCCTTTTTAATTCTAAAATAATCGAACGCCGCTTCTCCGATCATACCCAAATCAAATATTCTATTATGGTTCAAAAGATATTCAATTAATCTGGTTGATATTAACATATCCCCCAATAGGGAAAAATAAACTTCACCGTCTGGAGTTTTATTTTTATATATTTTAAATATTAAGCCTTCAACATTTACATTTACAACATTTTTAAATGTTAACGCATCTACAAACTTACCGCAAATTAACGTCAAATAAGATTCGGCTTGAGGACCCCAAAATTCCAACAGGAAATATTTGCCCGAGTTTTTAACTAATTTAATATCTTCCGAAATAATATATCGTTCAATCCATCTTTCCAATTTGGAATTGGGATCCATATTTGCGATCAATATAGCTTCATAATCCGTTTTAATTAAAGTTGTATCGTCAATCAATCTTCCCTTTTCATTAAGGAAAAGCGTTTCTACTTTTTCATTGGAACTAAGGTCTTTGATACTATTTGTAGAAATTCTATGCAAAAAATCAAAAACATCGTTACCGTATAAGTTATAAAAATCCTTATCACTCATATTTCTTATAACAACTCCGTTTTTAAGTTTGGTTAATTCGGAATCGAATTTATCATAAATAAGAATTTTCTCCGAATCATCAAGAACGGCATCAATAAATCTGCTTTTTAGATAATCGTTTAAATTCTTATCAATTGATTCTTCTTTTAGCATAAATTTCCTTTCGTTTATTTCGAACAACTACTTTCATTTATTATTTTACTTTTACACCGGAAAATTCTTCCATAAAATAGATTGAACTTAAAATACCAAGCTCAAAAGTTTTTAAGCTAAAATGTTCGTTTGGCGAATGAATGTTATCGCTATCGAGCCCCAAGCCCATCAATATTGCCGGCGCTTTCAGTTGTTTTACAAAATCCACAACAATTGGTATTGAACCGCCTTCTCTTGTAAATACGGTCTTTTTACCGAACGCTTTAGAAGTGGCTTTAGATGCCGCTTTCATTGCAGGGCTATCCAAAGGAATAACAACCGGGTAACCGCCATGCATTGCGGTAACCTTAATTTTTACGCTTTTAGGAACAAGCGACTTAACGTATTTGGTAAATTCTTTAGCTATTTTATTTGGGTCTTGGTTTGGCACAAGCCTCATGCTAATTTTTGCCGAGGCTTTGGATGGTAAAACCGTTTTAGCTCCTTCACCGGTAAATCCGCCTACAATTCCGTTACAATCAAGTGTAGGTCTTACCCATAACCGTTCAAGGGTTGAATACCCTTTTTCGCCTTGTAATTCTTTAACTCCCAACTCGCGGGCAAATTTAGTATCCGAAAATTTTAACGATTTAAATAATTCCAATTCT
>JALSTI010000240.1 GCA_026983795.1 Melioribacteraceae bacterium | reverse complement strand
AGCAAAAACCAACGAAGCAGCCGTTGAAATGTCGATTTCCAAAGAAAAATTAGACGGTTATAAAAAAGAATTGAAAAAAAGAGACCCTTCGCTTTCAAAATATTTGGAAAATAAATCTTCGGAACCATATATACTTAAATTACAGGAAATGATTGCGGAAGTAGAGGCTAATAAAGACTTGGCAATAGCTAAGAAACCCTCGGTTGCAAATAATCCCGCTCTTTTGAAAACTTACAACGATAAAATTGATGAATTGAAGGCAAAGTTAAAAAGGAATACGGAAAGTTACCGGGCATCTATTTTAGCTGCGTCTCCGGAAGAAATTAAAACCCTCTCGGCACAAATATTTGAAGAGGAAATTAAGTATAATTCCCTAAAAGCTTCGTACAACAGATTGAAAAGTTTTATTAAAAACTACGAGAAAAAATTAGATGCACTGCCGGAAAAAACTATTGATTTGGCGCGTTTGCAAAGAGAACGAATGGCTCTTGAAAAATTATATTTGTTGCTCGAAGAAAAATATCAAGAAGCTTTAATTAACGAACAATCGACAACCGGAAATGTTTTAATATTAAACCATGCCCGTCCGCCGAGGAAACCCGCTAAACCAAACAGGAAACTTATAATATTAATTGGATTGGTATTAGGACTTGGCAGCGGTTACGGATTTGCATTGGTAAGAAACTATTTCGATAGAAGAATTAAAAGTCCCGAAGATATTGAAGAACGTAACATCGATTTACTTGCATGGATACCGAAAATTGAAAAATTCAGTGTGAACGGCAATAAAACCGGTTCGGAATTCATTATAGCCAAAAAATCAGATTCAGTTGCCGGCGAAGCCTTTAAAGCCTTGCGAACTAGAATTAGATATTCAAAAGTAGAAGGCGAAAATAAGAGTATCCTTATTACTTCATCTGCACCCGGAGAAGGTAAAACGTTAGTAGCGGTTAATTTAGCCGGCAGTTTTGCGCTGGCAAATAAACGCACAATCATTATTGATTGCGATTTGAGAAAACCGAGGGTACATTCCGTGTTTAATCATAAAAGGTATCCCGGATTTACCGATTATTTTGTGGGGAAAGTTTCGTTCGAAGAAATTTTAAGACATTCCGATGTTGAAAACCTTGACTTTGTTACTGCGGGTACAATTCCTCCTAATCCTTCCGAAATATTGGATTCGAGGGGAATGAAATCGTTTATTAATAAATTGCGCGATGAATATGATATTATAATTTTGGATTCGCCGCCTCTTGTTACCGTTACCGATGCAGAAATATTATCAAGATTGGTTGATGAAACAATATTGGTTGTTTCGGCAAATCAAACGGACAGGGATTTAATGGAAAAAGCTGTTGCATTGCTTCAAAAAGGAGACGAAAGTTCCTTTATAGGCGTTTTACTTAATAATTTTGACTTTAAGAGTAATTACGGATCATATTATAAATATGCTTATGCTTATTCGCGAAACGGTGAGCATAAGAAAAAGAAGAAGAAGAAAAAATCTCCCAATTTCTTAAAGAACTAAAAAGAGTACTTTAATTTTTAACCCCACATTTGTGGGGTTTTTTATTTATATCGGTCACGGTACAACCATAACTGCCATGCTAAAATCACATCTTTTTATAAGATGGGATTTTTAATAATTAAAACATAATCATTAATACCGTTCACAGTGCGACGGTGACCGCCGTGGGAAACGGAATCACAAAAACCCAACTTTTTTTATTTCCCGGCATAGGCTTGAAAAGTTGGGTTTTCAATTGGTAAAGAAAAGCCG
>JALSTI010000239.1 GCA_026983795.1 Melioribacteraceae bacterium | reverse complement strand
GTTCCTTTTCCGAGAAATACATCTTTAAATTGATTCATTCCGGCATTTGTAAAAAGTAATGTCGGATCATCGTAAGGAACAACGGGAGCGCTTTGAACTATTTTGTGTCCCTTTTCTTTAAAAAATTCCAAAAATTGATTTCTAATTTGTCTCGATGTCATATGTTTTTACATTAATTTTAATTTAGATTATAACCAATAAATATAATAAAAGAATTCAAAACAAGGTTTGATTAACGGTTGTAACGTCCGGTTAACTTATTAACTATTTTTATTCGATTCGAGTAGAAATCCTATTCCAATTACAATAAGTATGATGGGCCAAAGGTTCATAAATAAAAGACCCAATCTGTCAAAAAATCTCGATAGCCAATAAAGTCTGGGTAAATTAGGAACCAAATATCCGAAAAGCAAAAACCCTATAGCCAAGCTTAAAAAAATTTTCTCTTTGGTATTATCTATAAATAAAACTAAAAATGCGAATCCTAATAACATCATGAGCGACATGGAAATAAATCCCCCGCTCATCCTTATTATAAAAAATTCCGGCAAAAGCAGTTCTACTCCCAGTAGAAACAATATGACAGAAATAAATAATAATGCGCTCTTCCCTCTCCCAAAGCTTAAAAGTACACCTGTAAAACCCCAAGCTAAAAAGATAATACCGATAAGAGTATCGGAGTTAAAATTTATGAACGGCAAAAAATAAACAACGCCAATTACAATCAGCAGTACGGAAAGTACACGAGTAAAATTTATTTTCAATTACAACTCCTTTCATTGTTAAATCTAAATTTAAAAAATTTTCTGCTTCTGAATATCAAAAGAATTATTTTTACACCTAATATCTAACAAACAAATATACCAGTAATTAAACGGAGAAATTATGGCTACATCAAAAGCGTTTTTAAAACAAGTACGGGGTTTAACCTTTGTAGGTAAAACCGATTCGAACCATTGGATAACCATAGACGGACCTGAAGAATTTTTCGGCAGTAATGCGGCAACAAGACCTAAAGAACTTTTGTTAATAAGTCTGGCAGGTTGTACAGCCAGCGATGTTGCGGCAATTTTACAAAAAAAACGGGTAAAGCTTGATAATTTTGAAATGAATGTAACTGCCGACCAAACCGAACAACATCCTAAAGTTTATTCGAGGATTCATCTTGAATATGTATTTTACGGTAAAGATATAAAAGAGAAAGACGTTGAACGTGCAATTCAACTTTCGCAGGAAATTTATTGTGGTGTAACAGCCATGTTAAAAAATTCGGTAAAGATAGAACATTCTTACCGGATTGTAAATACTGAAGAATAAAAGGAAATACTATGTCATACAATTATGCCGTTATAGGTTCCGGCAGGCAAGGTATAGCTTCCGCTTACGATTTTGTAAAATACGGCGAAGCTGCTAAAGTAATAATGGCAGATATCAATTTCGACGCCGCTAAAGATGCCGCCGGAAAAGTTAACGGTTTAACCGGCAAACCAATTTGCGAACCCGTTGAATTAAATGTAAAAGACAACAATCAAGTAATTTCTTTATTAACAAATATCGATTCGATGGTAAGCGCAGTTCCATATAAATTTAATTTGGAATTGACTAAATGCGCTATTAAATCTAAAACAAACATGACAGATTTGGGAGGCAACACCGCAATTGTAAAAGAACAAATTAAACTGAATAACGAAGCTAAAAATAACGGTATCAGTATTGTTCCAGATTGCGGAATGGATCCCGGTCTTAACATTTCTTTAATCAGTTATATTTTTGAAATTTTCGATAGCATTGAAGAAATAAAATCATACGGCGCCGGATTACCGCAGCATCCGGTTCCGCCGTGGAATTACGAGCTTTATTTTAATCTTAACGGATTAACAAACGAGTATTACGGAAATGCAATTTTTATTGAAAACGGAAAAGTTAAAGAGGTTCCGTGTTTTGACGGTTTCGAAGTTATTGATTTTCCGGAACCTTTAGGCAAATTAGAAGCCGCCGTAACTTCAGGCGGACTTTCTACACTGCCTTATGAACTTGAAGGTAAAATTAAAACTTTAACAAATAAAACCCTTCGTTATCCGGGGCATTGGAATCAATTTAAAGCCTATTCCCAATTGGGCTTATTCGACGAGAAACCATTATTTTTTAACGGATGTCAAATTTCTCCGAGGGAATTTTATCATTTTCTAATCGGGCCTAAAATTAAACCTAAAAGCAATAAAGATGTGGGAATTATTTCTATTTTAGCGAAAGGTATAATTAATGGCGAGAATAAAAATTTAAAAATCGAATTAATAGATTACTATGACGAAAATACCGGTTTAACGGCAATGCAAAAACTAACCGGTTGGCATGCTTCCGTTATATCGATTTTATCTGCGCAGAATAAAACAGTAAAAGGAGCCGTGCCCGTACATCAAGCGGTATCCGGCAAATCTATAATAGAAGAATTTAGAAAAAGAGGATTAATTATTAAAATTGAACTTGGTTAACACAAGATTAATTTTTCGAATTATCTTGGTTAAGCAAATACTCCGGAATTTCTCTTCTTCCGGCATAACCGTCGTTAATTCCGTGATAATATCTTATGCTGTCTTCGTCGCTTCGCCAACATAAAAACACATCTTCGCCGTTTATAACCGAAGGGAAATCAATTAACCCGATCGAAAAATTCCAATCCTTGTAAAAACAACCTATTTCTTCAAGCTCTTTAATATATCCGTTAATATCCCTTGCAAGTTTTTTAACTTCGTCGTTTTCTTGCATACTACCGCCTAAAGATTCAACAATTGTACGGATTTGAAAACTTGCATCCAAAATATCTTTTACAATTTGTTTTACAAGCGGCAAGGTTCTTTCGGCTTCTTTTGGTGTAAAATATTTTATATCTGTTGTGTTCATGACTTTTTTCTTTCAAAATAAAAAATATTGTCAAATACATTTGTAATAAATAAGACAAATTTGTAAATAAATATACAAAAATATGTGCTTTCTTATGAAAGATAAAATTTTTATTAAAGTGCATTTCAATATAACTTGATATTATATCCATTTTTATCTAATTTAAATTTTTATTAACTGATTTGGAAATAATATGAAGAAGAAAAAATATGATCTTAAAACAGAAGCCGCTTTATCTTCATGGGTTAAATTAGCGAGGGCATATTCCACTATTTATAAAAAAGCACAGGAAAATATCCGTTCGTACGGATTAACGCTGCCGCAATTAGCCGTTATTGAAGCCATCGGTCATTTGGGTCCGCTAAAGGTCGGAGAAATTTGCGAAAAAATGCTTGTAAGCGGAGGAAATATGACTTTGGTTTTAGATAACCTGGAGAAATTAAACTTTGTTGAACGGCGTCCGAGCAAAAAAGACAGACGTTCAATAGAGGTTAAACTAACGCCTAAAGGGAAACGGGTATTTAATAAATATTTCGTAAAACATGCTGATTATATAACTGATTTATTCTCGGTCTTATCCATAAAAGAACAAAAACAATTAGCCGCTTTACTTAAAAAACTTGGGGTGGGAATAGCGCAAACAAAATAAATAAACCACATTCTGTTATATACATTGATAATTTTTTAAAAGATTAATCTTTTTCATTTAATGGTTAACAGATTGTTACAAACCTGTGAATATCCTTCCCAAAAAAAATGCATGCGGAATTGTTTTTCCTTCTATTTTATTTTATTATTCTAAAATCATATTTAACTTTTGAGGTACCGAAATGCACAAAAAAATTAAATTTATAATGGCATTCATTTTCACACTTTTACTTTTAGCCGGATGCAGTAAAAAACAAAAAAATTCAAAATTCGACGTAGAACCTGCCAAACCGAAACCCGGCGGACAAATTACAATTGTTTATAATCCCGATTCAACTGTTCTTGCCGGGAGACAGGATTTGCAAGCAGTCGCTTATTTTTTTGGTGATAATCTGCAAAGCGTAAGAGAATTTCCGATGAAAAAAATAGGCGGATTCGAGAAAGTAAAAATAAATGTTCCCGATACTACAATTGGAATAATGTTAAAATTTGTTAGCGGAAAACTTGAAGACACAAACAATAAAAAAGGTTATATAGTTAAACTTTACAATATTTCCGGCAATGTTTTACCCGATTTTAACGCCGCTTTGGCAGTTGCATTGGCAGGTTGGGGAAGAAGCGCAGGAATTGATCCCGATTATGAAAAAGCACTTGAATTGTTTAATAACACATTATCCAAAAACCTTTATGACAAAGAAGACTATCTGAATTCTTATTTTACCGTACTAAAAAGAGTGAAAAAGAAAGACGCCGATAAATTTATTTTACCGGAATTAGCAGCCTTGGAAAAAGCCGGTAAACTTGATTACAAAACTCTTTCAATTTTGGCTACTTGGTACAAGCAAACCGGTAATAATAATAAATATGAAGTTTACAAAACCAAAATTTACGATCAATTTCCCAAAAGCGAATTTGTACAAAACGAAATATTTAACAATTTCAGAAGCGAACAGAACGAAAAGAAACGCATCGATTTATTAAACCAATTCGTTAAACGGTTCCCTGCCAGCAAATTGGTAAACGAATTTTATAATGATCTTGTAATTTTTTACCGGAACAATAACGAATTTGATAAAGCCTACGAAATATTCAAAAAACATAAGAAAAAAATTCATCCGTTTTATTTTCAATATGTGGCAAAGAAAATGATGGATACCAAACCGCGGGAAGCGATGGAAATATTAAAAAACGGCGCCGAACGCGGAAAAGAAGAATTCGAAAAACCCGATTCGGAAAAAGAAAAAACTCAAACACTAAAAGAATGGCGGGAACAAAACGGTTTTTATTACGGAATGAATTTATATTTATTGGGAAAGTTAGAGGTAAAACAGGGTAATTTAAACGATGCCGTTCCTAATTTAGAAAAAGCCGTTGCTTTAACAAAAAACTTTTATCCTCAACCGGAATTAAACGATTTATACGTTAAAACCCTCTTCGATACCGGAAAATATAAAAAACTTTTGGATGCGGCAGCCGGACTTATAGAAACCGGAAACGGAAGCAACGCAATTGAAAATTATGTAAAAAAAGCTTACATAAAAGTAAACGGAAGCGAAAACGGGTTAAACGATTATCTTGCAAAACTTAAAAAAACCGCTGCAAAAGATTTATTATCTGAAATAAAAAGTAAAATGATTAACCTCGATGCTCCTGAATTTACTCTGCAGGATTTAAACGGTAAAAAAGTTTCACTTTCGGACTTCAAAGGAAAAACCGTGGTTTTGGACTTTTGGGCTACTTGGTGCGGTCCTTGCAAAAAATCATTCCCAGGAATGAAAAAAGCCGTTGAATTTTATAAAAACAACCCGGATGTTTCATTCCTTTTTGTTAATACTTGGGAAAAGGTTCCCGATAAAATGAAAAATGCCAAAGATTTTATCGTTAAAAACAACTATCCCTTTCATGTTTTGTTAGATACGGAAAATAACGTTGTAACCAAATATAAAGTTCCTGGAATTCCGACAAAATTTATAATTGATAAAAACGGCAAAATAAGATTTAAAAGCGTTGGATTCAGCGGTAAAACCGATGAAATGGTTGAAGAAATCAAATTGATGATTTCGATGTTAAATTAGTAGTAAATTATTTATTGTGAATCTAATTAAAGATGAATTAGATTTACATATCGGATTTAATTTTATTTTTCGATCAATTATTCCAGGAGAAACTATGGCAATTATCAGACCTTTCAAAGCAGTTAGACCCGATCCGAAAGTTGCACATTTAGTAGCAAGCGTACCTTACGATGTTGTTAACAGAAAAGAAGCCGCAGAACTTGCAAAGGGTAACCCTATTAACTTTTTAAGAGTAACCAGGTCCGAAATTGAATTGGACGAAAATATAGATGCTTATGATAAAAGAGTATATGAAAAAGCAAAAGAAAATTTTGACAGAATAAAAAAAGAAGCTCCGTTAATTCAAGACGAAGAACCTCATTTTTATCTTTACAGATTAATTTGGGGCGATCAAAAACAAGTCGGTATAGCCGCAACATTTTCTGTAGACGATTACAACCGCGACGTAATAATGAAACACGAAAAAACAAGAAAAGTAAAAGAAGACGACAGAACAAATCACATTGTAACTACCGAAGCTCAAACCGGAGCAGTGTTTTTAACATATAAAGGTATTGAAACTGTAAACGATATTGTAAACAAGGTTATGGACGAAATTGAACCGGTTTATGATTTTACTTCTGCGGATTCAATTCAACATACTGTTTGGTTAGTTCCCGATAATTTTAACGGCACAATTGTTAATGAAATTGGAAAAGCCGAAAAACTTTATATTGCCGACGGTCATCACAGGGCGGCAAGTGCAGCGCGGGCGCAGCAAGTTAAAATGCAATCGAATCCGAACCATACCGGTCAAGAGGAATATAATTTTTTCCTTGCGGTTTTATTTCCAGCCGAGCAGCTTAAAATATTACCATACAACCGTGTTGTATTTGATTTAAATGGAAATAGCGAAAGTGAATTTTTAGAAAAAGTTAAAACCAATTTTAATATAGAAGAGCCGGGTCCCGCTTCCCCACCGGCAAGAAAAAGTATCTCCATGTATTTAAACGGTAAATGGTATTTACTTAAACCGAACGAAAATGTAAAAGAAGGTAATAGCATCGGAGAAAATTTGGACGTCGGAATTCTCCAAAATTATTTGCTTCATCCTATTTTAGGAATTGAAAACCCGCGAACAAGCGAAAGGATTGATTTTATAGGCGGAATCAGGGGAACGGAGGAGTTGGAAAAGTTGGTAAATTCGGGAAAAGCTGCCGTTGCTTTTTCTATGTACCCGGTCTCCGTTGACGATTTAATAAATATTTCCAATGCAGGCGAAACTATGCCGCCTAAATCGACCTGGTTCGAACCAAAATTAAGAGACGGATTGGTTGTTCATGTTATTTAAAAATTATACTGATAACATAACAGAGTTTTATAAGAGATTAATAAGATTCGATTGCAAATTCTTATTCTTTCTCATAATTTTTGTCCGGCTGCCTAAAGAAAATAACAATTTAGAAAATTTAAACTTAATTATATAAGGAAAACAAAAATGAAAGAGCGAGTTTATAATTTCAGCGCCGGTCCGGCAGTTCTACCCGAAGAAGTATTAAAGGAAGCACAAGAAAATTTATACTCTTACCCTGGCGTTGGTATGTCGGTTATGGAAATGAGTCACAGATCCAAAGAGTTTAACGATATTTTCGTAACGGCTCAAAATGATTTAAGAAAACTTTTAGACATACCCGATAACTATAAAATATTATTTTTGCAAGGCGGCGCAACATTACAATTTTCAATGGTTCCGTTAAATCTTATGCCTCCGAAAAATAAAGCGGATTATATCAATACCGGCGCATGGTCTAAAAAAGCAATCAAAGAAGCTAAACGGGTCGGAGAAGTTAACATAGCCGCGAGTTCCGAAGATGTAAGCTTTACAAGAATACCGAAACAAAACGAATTAAACTTATCTCCCGATGCGTCTTATGTTCATTTTACCTCAAATAATACAATTTTTGGAACCGAGTTCAAAACAGAACCCGAAGTCGGAAATGTTCCGCTGGTATGCGACGCATCTTCGGATATACTGCATAAAAAAATTGACGTTAGTAAATATGCTCTGATTTACGCAGGCGCTCAAAAAAATATGGGTCCCGCCGGCGCTACACTGGTAATTATAAGAGATGATATGCTGGAGCGGTCTTCCGACAATTTGCATACATATCTTAATTATAAAATTCACGTTGATAAAAATTCCTTATATAATACACCGCCTTGTTTTACTGTTTATGTTATTGGATTAGTTTATAAATGGTTGTTAAATATGGGCGGACTTGATGAAATGTATAAAAGAAATTTGGAAAAAGCTCATTTACTTTATGATTTTATTGATCAAAGCGACGGTTATTATAAAGGAACGGCAGAAAAAGAAGACAGGTCGTTAATGAATGTAACATTCAGAATGCCAAACGAAGAATTGGAAAAGAAATTTATTGCCGAAGCTACGGAAAACGGTTTTGTGGGATTGAAAGGCCATAGATCGGTCGGCGGTTTGCGGGCATCTATATATAATGCTTTCCCAAAATCCGGAGTTGAAGCGTTGGTAGAGTTTATGAAAGATTTTAAAGCAAAAAATTAAATTATTCCAATTAATAATAGTTAGCATAAGCCGGTTATACAAAATTTTTTGTTTTGTGTTTTCCGACTTTTTAATTCTTAGATCCCAAACTTATTTTTTAAAACAAAAGTTTTTTGCTGTAGTAAAAATTTCTGATGTTATTTTGAAAAATTAAACTCCGACCGGTAATCCCCGGAGACGGAATTTGCATTA
>JALSTI010000238.1 GCA_026983795.1 Melioribacteraceae bacterium | reverse complement strand
TGATACAGATAACTATTCATTATTCAAAAAGATATTCTTATATAACAAAGTAAGTTTAAATATTCCGCGTGAAACGGAATTAACCGAAATTGTTGCTCCCGAAATAGCATCTACGCCTTTGCCGGGAACGAAATTAGAATTAAAATCCTTACCCGTAAACTGCTTGTTCCATTTTGGATTTGATACTGCTCCCCCGTATTGCTCCCTGTATTTTAATATTTCGGTTTTCAATATTTTTCCCTTTTTATCAAAATAAACTATGAAGGTAATCGGCATAACTTTACCTGTAACATTATCCAAAATAGCCGTTGCAATTGTCGAATCGTTTTTTATTATTCTATATAAATAAACATGACCGGAATAAAACCTTTGATGTACTTTTCTTTCGATTTTTCTTTTAATACCGGGCGGTATTGTAATTTTTTCCAATTTAACTTGAACATTGTGCCCAAAAATTCCGTTAATTGATTTTACCACTTTATTTGAAATTTCACCGGCAATAACCGTTAAAGTAAAGATCAAAGTAACCGTCGCAAAAATTTTAATTTTATATTTCACAATGATTATTAACTTCTTGTTTTACAATATGTTATAACTTTTTTTTAAAGTATTGCCTTAAAATTTATCTATATTTTATTAATAATTATGCAATTAATCTATCAAAACATATATCCAACACCTAAATTAAAAAGTTTTTCCGTTCCGGTTTCTTTTTTCATATTTCTTTCCGCATAATCAAATTTCAAAACTATTTCATTCAATGGTTTAACCGTTAAACCGAACATCCACTTTGTTACACCGTTACTAACATTAAGAGTATTTCTTACCCTTTCCGAGGCATTGTATTCGGTAAATCTGAAAAACGGAACGATACTCCAATCAATTTTAAACAAACGGCTCAAATCATAACCTAAATCGAAATAATAACCGAATGAACTTTTTAAAGTGCCGGTTGAATAATTTATGTTTCCCGCTTCACCCCGCAAAATTAAATCATTGAAGTTTGCTTGAAAATGCGCTTCGATTAAAAAGACCGGTATTTCGGTTGAATCCCCTTTGGCTTTGTTGTATGTAAAAGAACTTCCAAACAAAATGTTTTGAAAGCCCAAATAATTTACCCGTAAATTGTATAACAGATTATCCGCATTTGACTTGAATCCTTCTTGCCTGCCGCTTCTGATTCCAGAAGAGAATGAAAATTTATCACTGTTTAATCCTTCCATAACGGTTATTTTATAATCAAAATCGTGATAATTTCCATATACCGCCAAACCGTTTCCAAACCAAGTTGTTGGAATTATATATTTATGATATTCCGGTCTTTCTACGCCAAAAAAAGTTGGCGGTTCATGTAATTCATTTAAAATACCAACTGATGGTAAAACAACACCTGCTTGAAAACCCAAGTAATTTGAGAAATGATAATCGATATAAGCTTGCTCCAGTTCCAGAGCACCTTGATTTTCTTCCACAATATTATGCTCCAATTCAACTTCAGACTTAAACGACCATTTTTCAGAGAAGCCATGGGATACAAACAATACAAATCTGTGAAAATCCAATGTATTTTTTATATTCCCAATTTCATTTTTTGATTTATTGAAATGCAATTCACCGTATCCGCCGATTGTAGTTCCCGGCTCGAAAAAATCGTCTTGCCCTTTAAGAACGGTAAGAAAACCAAATAAGAAAAATGAACACAAAATGAAAAAATTTTTGCTTAACAGAATCATTCGCATTCCTTTATTTTTAATTAGACTAAATCTAAATAAGAGAACGCAAATATGCAAATATTTTTTTTACATTTGTGAAAT
>JALSTI010000237.1 GCA_026983795.1 Melioribacteraceae bacterium | reverse complement strand
ATTCAAGGTTTCTATACACCTTTTACTTTTGAATTTTTGGGCCCGTTTTACAGTCTTATTACTCTTGTACAAGATATTTTTGCAGTTTTTGTATTCTTTGCCGTTTTATATGCTCTTTATAGAAGGTATATTCAAAAAGTAAAACGGTTACAACACGGAAAGGAAAGTTTAATAGACGCTACAATTGTACTGCTTCTTATTCTGTTTGTAGTAATAGGAATGTTCGGTGAAAACAGCGCACATATTGCCCAGCAAAATTTTCATCTTTCGAAATATGAAATCCGGCCGGTTTCTGCTTTCCTTAGTAAATTATTTTATTCCGGTCCTAGCCAAACCTCTGCATTTTTATACGAATTTTTTTGGTGGTTACATATATTAGTTGTATTGGGATTTATGAATTTCCTGCCTTATTCGAAACATTTTCATGTTTTTACTTCAATTCCTAATGTGTATTTCCATAAAGTTGGAGAACATAAATTTGCGTTAAAGCCTCTCGATTTGGAAGATGAAAATGCCGAACAATTCGGCGTTGCAGATATTGACGATTTAACATGGAAGCAAATCCTTGACGGTTATACATGTACCGAATGCGGAAGATGTTTTGACGCTTGCCCGGCTTCGAATACAGGGAAAGCGCTTTCTCCGCGCGAAATAATTATTAACATTCGAAAAAGAACAAAAGAAAAAGCTCCGTTAATTATAAGCGGTTCTGACAATACGGAAATTTTAGAAAATACCTTAGTACACAATTACGTAAAAGACGAAGAACTTTGGGCATGTACAACATGCGGAGCTTGTATGGAACAATGTCCGGTTACTATTGAACATGTAGACGCAATTGTAGATATGCGACGGGATTTGGTATTGATGGAATCTCAATTTCCATCGGAGTTGAATACGGTATTTAAAAATATTGAAACAAACTTTACGCCCTGGGCTTTTAATTCGCAAGACAGAGCAAATTGGGCCGAAGGATTGAATATAAAAACAATGGCGGAAGATTCTAATACCGAATATCTTTTTTGGGTCGGTTGTGCCGGTTCATTCGATGCCAGATACCAAAAAGTAAGTAAAGCGTTTGCAAAACTAATGCAGAATGCCGGAGTCGATTTTAGAATTTTAGGCACGGAAGAAAAATGTAACGGCGATACTGCAAGAAGATTGGGCAACGAATATTTGGCTCAAATGATGATGCAAGAGAATGTTGAAACACTAAACAAATACGGCGTTAAAAAAATTGTAACTGCATGTCCGCACTGTTTTAATTCTCTTAAACACGAATATCCGCAGTTTGGCGGTAACTTCGAAGTTATTCATCATACCGAATTAATAGAAAATTTATTGGCGGATGGTAAAATTAAACTTAAAGACGATACAACAAAAAAACGGGTTACATATCACGATTCTTGTTACTTGGGAAGATATAATAATGTTTATGAAGAACCGAGAAAATCTTTAAATAAAATTAACGGAATTGAACTGATTGAAATGGATAGAAATAAAAGCAACGGATTCTGCTGCGGCGCTGGCGGCGGAAGAATGTTTATGGAAGAAACCGAAGGAACAAGAATTAATGAAAACCGGACTAAAGAAGCGCTTGATACAAATGCTAATACTATTGCCTCTGCATGTCCGTTTTGTATGACAATGCTGACAGACGGAGTTAAAACTTTCGAAAAATCGGAAGAAGTGGAAGTTAAAGATATTGCGGAAATTATTTTAGAAAACTCACAAATCAATTAACAAAATAGAGGAGATCCAAATGAGCGATAAGTATAACAAAATGATTGAATTTTTACAAAGCATGGAAACCGATGTCCATAAATTCTATGTAAAAGGTCAATCTGCCGCCGGCACCCGCGTTAGAAAATCTTTGAGCGAATTGAAAAAAATGGCTCAAGAAATGAGAAATGAAATTCAAGAGATTAAAGCTCAAAGAAAAGCTCAAGGCTAAATCTGAGGAATTTTTTGATTTATATAAACGGGACTGTTAAATGAAGTTAATCTGTTTTAATGGTCTCGTTTCTTTTTATCTTCATTATTCTTCACAATATTATCCTTTATGCTAAAACATAAAATACAATTCATATTTATTTTTATAATTATTTTGAGCTTTGCGTGTTCCGAACAGAAACCCGGTCCCGTTCAAAAACCAAAGGTTATAAAAGATTCGACTTCCGAAATGAGTGTTTTGTCGGTTGGAGATATTATGTGTCATTCTACACAGTACGGTTATGCTTGGGTTGAACAAGATAGTTTTAACTTCAAACCGGTCTTTAAATACGTTAAAGATTTTTTCCATCAAAAAGATTTGGTAACCGGAAATTTGGAAACGGTATTTGCCGGTAAAGGAAACGGTTATTCCGGATTTCCTTTTTTTAATTCGCCGGATCAACTTTTAGATGCATTGAAAGATACTGGATTTAAAATTTTATTCACTTCAAACAATCATGCTCTCGATCAAGGTAAAACCGGTGTAATTAGAACAATTAAGGAAATCAGAAAAAGGGGAATGATCAATATCGGGACTTATTTATCTCAAAAAGATAGGGATTCAATAAGAATAATTAATATGAAAGGAATTAAGCTTGCTGTTTTAGCTTATTCCTACGGTACAAATGGCGTACGAATTCCAAGCAAAAGTAAGTATCTAATATCAATTATCGATACTTCTTCAATCCGTTCCGATTTAATAAAAACGAAAAAATTAAATCCCGATGTGATTATTGTATATTTTCATTTCGGTAAAGAATATTCCCGAAAACCGTCAAAATTTCAAAGGAAAATTGTAAAATTTGCAATATTAAACGGAGCCGATATTATTTTGGCAAGTCATACACATACTTTGCAGCCAGTAGAAACATTTCCGCTTAAAAACTCCAAATTGGATTCGGGATTTGTTGCATATTCGCTCGGTAATTTTGTATCTAATCAAAGATGGCGTTATTCAGACGGCGGAGCGATGCTGAATTTTACAATTGAGAAGAATTTTACTAAGAATAAAATAAAAATTAAAAATTTAAGATTCTTACCGTTTTGGGTTTATAAAGGTAAAATTAACGGCAAAAAGGAATATGCCGTACTTCCCTTAACAAATTCTTCAATTTCCAATACGTATCCATTTTTAAATTCAAAAGATTTATTGACAATGGAACAATGCATTTTCGATGTTTTAGATATAATGAAAAAAAGCACGCCCAAATTAAAATTATTAAAGTTTAAGTATAATCAATTAGTAAGTAAAAATTGATAAAATATTTTTAATTAAAGATCAATATTTACGGGTTTAAAATAATACCGGTAATTCATTAATTTGATGCCAAGGGAAATATCCCGATAAACAAAGCTGCGGAAAAAATTAAAAACTTGATTTTACATTATTTCATAATTCCGCAAATTCATTATTCCAAACTCTTATTATTTTTAGTTATTACTTTTTTAATAACTATCGAAATATTTTCGCTAAATTTTGTTAAATTTGCACTTGTTTTAAAATTACTATTCTTATTGAAAAAAAATTAACTTCATGAAACATAAACCTTCTTTATCAGCCATATTCATAACCGTTTTTATCGACTTAATGGGTTTTGGTGTTCTGATACCAATTCTGCCTACGTTTGCAAGTAAAGACCTTGCAATTTCGGATTTCGGAATCGGGATTATTGTAGCTGTTTATTCGCTTATGCAATTTTTATTTAATCCGGTTCTTGGAAGTCTTTCCGATAAATACGGCAGACGTCCGTTTATATTATTAAGCCTTTTTACAACGGGCGTTTCGTATATAATTTTCAGTTTTTCTACTACGTTTTTAGTCTTGCTCCTTTCAAGAATGCTAGCAGGAATAGGAGGTAGTAATATCGGTGTAGCTCAAGCGTATATTGCAGATGTAACTACTAAAGAAGAACGGGCCAAAGGAATGGGTATAATCGGTGCTGCATTCGGACTCGGTTTTGTTTTTGGTCCGATGATTGGAGGAATCCTTTCTCATTACGGATATCCTGTGGTTGGTTTTGCCAGCGCTGCTTTCTCTTTTACCGCATTTATTTATTCGTTTTTCTTTTTACCTGAATCAAATTTAACTAAGCAGAAAGAGATAAAAATTAATTATAGATTAATAGATTTTAAGAAGACCATTGAGACGATTAAACATCCGGATGTTGGAATACTTGTAATTTTATATTTTATTATTGTGTTTTCTATGGCTAATATTTACGGCACGTTTTCATTGTTGGGCTACAAGGTTTATTCTTTTTCCGATAGACAAATCGGTTATCTTTTTGGAATTATAGGAATAGTTGGCGCAGTTGTACAAGGAGGATTGATTAAAACTCTTTCCAAACGCTTTTCAGACAAATCGCTTATTGTTTCCGGCGCCTTTTTAATGATGATTGGATTAGGTCTGCTCCCTTACGGCGGAACATTCTCCGGCGTTGCAATGGTTGCAATTGTTTTAGGTTTTGGTACGGCTATTTCACAACCGGTTATTTTAGGACTTATCTCAAAACTAACTTCGGAAAAAGAACAAGGTTCAATACTTGGAATGAATTCATCACTGGGAGCGTTTGCCAGGGTTATGGGACCTCTTTGGGGAGGATTTGCATTCCAATTTTTTGGTTATCAGTTCCCGTTCTTAACAGGCGCTTTATTTACTTTAATTACATTTCTTCTTACTTTATTTTTTGTTAAAACCAATAAAACATTGATAGAACAAGAATAATGTTTACAGTAGGCAAAATAGAAATTGAAAAAGCGCTTCTTCTGGCTCCCATGGAAGATATTACAAATATTGCTTTCCGGAAATTATGTAAAGAAATGGGAGCCGATGTTGTTTATACCGAATTTGTAAATTCAAACGGTTTGGTCAGGAATGATAAAAAAACTCAAAAAAAATTAACGATTTCCGATGAAGAAAGACCCGTGGGAATTCAAATTTACGGTGAAGAAATAGATGCTATGAAAGAATCTGCAGCTATTGCCGAAACTGAACAACCGGATTTAATTGATATTAATGCAGGATGTTGGGTTAAGAAAGTTGCTAATAGAGGAGCTGGTGCCGGATTATTAAAAGATCCGCCTTATATGCAAAAGATGGTTGAAGAAATTGTTAAAACGGTAAAATTACCGGTCACCGTTAAAACAAGAATAGGCTGGGATGAAAATTCTATTATGATTATTGAAGTAGCAAAAAGAATGGAAGATGCCGGAGCTCAAGCATTAACCGTACATTGCCGCACGCGTAGTCAAGCTCATAAAGGTGAAGCCGATTGGAGCTGGATCCCGAAAATAAAAGAAGTTGTAAGTATTCCTGTTGTGTTGAATGGCGGGGTTTTCAGCGCAGAAGATGTTAAAAGGGCTTTTAATGAAACCGGAGCCGATGGGGTTATGATTGCCAGGGGAGCAATTGAACATCCGTGGATTTTTACGGAAGCAAAAGAATTATTGACCTATGGTAAAATTAAAACTAAAATCACCCCTGAACTGCGTATTAAAACCGCATTAAAACATCTTAAGTATGAAATTAAAATTAAAGAGGAAAGAAGAGCTGTTATTCCTTTTAGAAAATTTTACACCGGTTACTTAAAAGGACTTTACGGTTCTTCTAAAATAAGACAAGAACTTATGAAATATGAAACCTATGAACCTATTGAAGAAATTCTTATGAATTATTTGGCAAAATTAAAGCAATACGAATTGCTAAACACCGGAAAGAAAATTGAAAAAGAAGAATAGTTTATTAAACTTTCCGCGGTTTGTATCTTACTTATTTATTCCGCCGTTAATGAACTTTATGATCTTTTTTTATGTGGCGGTAAAAATAGAACCAAATGAAACCAAACAAATAATTTCAGTTCTAATATCCTTTTTGTTCGGATTGTTAATTCCTGTCGTTTATTTCGTTATTATGCGCAAAAAAGGGAGAATAGACGATGACGATGCCAATATCCGCCAACAGAGAAAAAACCCTTATTTATTTGGAATTTTACTTACGATAATCGCAATCGCTCTTTCCTCATTTCTACATCTTAAAATTGAAATTATTGCCCTTTGGGTTGTGTATTTTATTAACTCACTTCTTTTATTGATTATCAATAAATTTTGGAAAATAAGCGCCCACGCAATGGGCGTGGCTATTCCAATGGGAATTACTATTTTTTATTCCAAAATGTTTACTATGATTTTATTCATAATTCTAATTTTAACCGGTTGGTCAAGGATAAAATTAAAAGTTCATACAATTACACAAGTAGTACTGGGCGGAATATTAGGATTTTTGGTTTCCGGTTTAATTTTTCAAATATTCTTATTAATTTAATTATATGTCATTACGCAAAAATTTAATACAACATCTTTCTCTGATAGCCGATTTAATGGAATTTAAAGGCGAAAACCGTTTTAAAGTAAACGCTTTTCGTAATGGAGCAAATATTATTAGAAGACTAAACAGTGATATTGAATCTTTAATCCGGGATAAATCCATAGGCGACTTGAAAGGAATAGGGAAAGGATTACAAACCGTGATATACGAATTTTACCAAAGCGGGAATTCGGTTGAATTGCAAAAATTACTTGAAGATATTCCACCCGGAATAATTGATTTAATGAACGTAAAAGGATTGGGAGCAAGCAAAATAAGAACTTTGTACAGCGAGTTAAATATAAAAAATATAGCTGATTTAGAGAATGCCTGCAGTAATAATCAAGTGGCTGAATTAAAAGGGTTCGGGCTGAAAACTCAAGAAAAAATATTAAAGGAAATTGAGAGAATAAAAAATAATAAAGGATTTGTTTTATTATCGGAAGCTATTTATATAGCAGGAGAAATTGAAGAGGACTTAAAAAAAATAAAGCATATTAAGCAAATTAGCATTACGGGAGAACTCCGGCGTAAAAGAGAAATTATATCAAAAATTGAGTTTCTATTACAAATTACTAATTATGAAAAGTTTTTGGAAGATTTATCTAACTTATTTGAATATAATGTATTAGAAGAGAACAGTTTAAGCTATACATTAAGCTTATTAGTTAATTATGAACCAAAAGTTATAATATATTTAGTTGAGAACTCTAAATTATTTCCCAAAAAATTATTTGCTTCAACCGGTTCGGAAGGGTTTATTAAACAACTCACAAAAGCTAAAAATATTCCGGACGGGGAAAACGAAGAAAGTATATTTGCAAATCTTGATCTTACGTTTGTTATCCCGGAGATGAGAGAAACAGAATGGTTTGATGCTCCCGGAAATCTTAGGACAAACAGCGATCTTGTTTTTAATGATTTTAAAGGTTTACTTCATTTTCATACTACATGGTCGGATGGAATAAATACTTTGGCAGAAATGTTTGACGCCGCAACGGAATTAGGTTTTAAGTTCGCCGCTGTATGCGATCATAGTAAAACTGCATTTTATGCAAACGGACTTAAAGAAAAAGATGTATTGAAACAAAAAGAAGAAATTAATGAATTAAGTAAAAATTCTAAAATTAAATTGTATCAAGGTATAGAATCGGATATTTTAAGGAATGGAGATTTGGATTATAACGATGATTTTCTACATAATTTTGATTTTATCGTAGCTTCCGTCCATTCGCAATTTAATTTAAGTGAAGAAGAAATGACAAAGAGAATCATAAAAGCTATTGAAAATCCATACACTAATGTAATCGGTCACCCGACGGGGCGGCTTTTGTTAAGAAGAGACCCGTACGCCGTGAATATGAAAAAAGTAATTGATGCATGCTCCCGGAATAAGGTTGCAATAGAAATTAACGCTAATCCACACAGATTGGATTTGGACTGGAGATTAATTTATTACGCAAGGGAACAGGGTTGTAAGTTCGCAATTAATCCCGATGCTCATTCGACCGCGGGAATTAATGATATTAAATATGGAATTATGATTGCGAGAAAAGGGGGAATACAAAAATCGGAAGTAATTAATACATTTGATTTAAATAAGTTTGAACGATTTATTGAAAAAAAATAAATTCTATTTTAAGGAGTAAAAATGGATATTAAAAAATTAATTCGCGATGTTCCGGATTTTCCTATAAAAGGAATAGTTTTTAAAGATATTACAACTTTAATTAAAAATGCAGAAGGTTTCGATTATACTTTAGATAAATTATATAACTTATGTAATAACAAAGGAATAACTAAGGTAGTAGGCATAGAATCACGTGGATTTATTTTTGGCGGAGCATTAGCTCATAAACTTGGAGCAGGCTTTGTTCCAATTAGAAAACCCGGAAAATTACCGGCCGATACAATTAAATTTACTTATGAATTGGAATATGGTTCGGATTCAATTGAGATTCATAAAGATGCATTGGATAAAAATGATAAAGTTTTATTACACGATGATTTGCTTGCTACCGGTGGCACGATGGAAGCGGCATGTAATTTAGTGGAAAAACTGGGAGCAAGAATTGAACTTATATCATTTGTAATTGAATTGGACTTTCTGAAAGGAAGGGAAAAATTAAAAAACTATCAGGTGCATTCGTTAATTCATTATGATAGTGAATAATTGTTTATTGTTTCCATAAAATTGGAGACAGTAAAATTACAAATTCTCCCTTAATTGTTTTGTCTGGTAATTGTTTTAATATATCTTGCGGTAAACCTCTCCAAGTTTCTTCAAATTTTTTGGTTAGTTCACGGTGAACCACAATATAACGTTCAGGCATGTATTCATTCAATTCATTTAATAGTTTTTCTATTCTATAAGTCGATTCATATAGTATTACTGTACGGTTTTCATCGGCTAAGTATTTTAATTTTTTTTGTCTTCCTTTTTTTTGAGGTAGAAATCCTTCGAATACAAATGAATCGGTAGGTAAACCGGAAATGCTTAAAGCCAAAATTGCTGCGTTAGGACCCGGTATACCGGTAATTTTAATATCATTTTTAATAGCTTCGTTTATAAGTCTTACGCCGGGGTCTGAGATTGTTGGGGTTCCTGCATCGGAAACCAGCGCAATAGTTTTTCCGGAAAGTAGTTGCCGGATAATTCCAGGTATCTTTTTTATTTCACTTTGGGCGTTAAAAGATGCAAGACTGTTATTTATTTCATAATTGTTTAATAATTTTCGTGTAACCCTTGTGTCCTCGCAAAGGATTAAATCAACTTCTTTAAGAATTTGTATTGCTCTGAAGGAAATATCTTGCAAATTTCCTATTGGTGTTGCTACTATAAACAATTCGCCTTTTTTCATAGTTGAAATTTATAACTTATTAAGCTTAATGGCTATTTATCATTAAATTTAGTTTAACCCGGTAATAATAAGAAAAACAAATACCGGCGGATAATTAGTAATACTGAAAATGCTCAATTTAAAAATAACAACGGCTCCGTTTAGGAACCGTTTTGTGCAAGTAGTGAAAAAGTAATTATTTTGTTAGTAATAGGGTATACAAAAATAAAGTAAAATTTGATAATAAACCAAAAAATAGTTTTTGAAATCAGATAAGACTAAAGTTAAGAATAAACTTGGTTATTTCTACTAAATTTTAAACAAATGAGAAGCAAGTTAGAAGGAAATTGTAGTATATTTACATAAGAATTTCATAAAAATAATCGTAAAAAATAATGAGGTAACACTATGGATTTTTTGAAAACATTAAAAATTGAAGAAGAAAATTTCGGCTCGTCTACAGGTCTTGAGTGGAATAAAACAACCGATCAGGGCGAACTAAATGTAAAAACGCCGGTTAACGGCAAATTAATTGCAAAAGTTTATCAAGCATCTACAGATGATTATGATAAGGTTGTAAAAAAAGCAAATGAAGCATTTAAATATTGGCGGACGGTTCCCGCGCCTAAACGCGGTGAAATAGTTAGACAAATTGGTTTGAAATTAAGAGAATATAAAGACCCGTTGGGAAGATTGGTTTCCTATGAGATGGGAAAATCTTTACAGGAAGGATGGGGTGAAGTTCAGGAAATGATTGACATTTGCGACTTTGCTGTTGGGCAGTCCCGTCAACTTTATGGATTTACGATGAAATCGGAAAGACCAAAACATAGAATGTACGATCAATATCATCCTCTTGGTGTTGTGGGAATTATTTCGGCGTTCAATTTTCCCGTTGCCGTTTGGGCTTGGAACGCAATGATAGCAACTGTTGCGGGCGATACTAATTTGTGGAAACCTTCTTCTAAGGTACCCTTAACGGCTATAGCCGTTCAGAAAATTATTGCCCAAGTTATCGAAGAAAATAATTTGCCCGAGGGAATATTTAACCTGGTAATTGGTAAAGGTTCAACCGTTGGTGAAAGAATGTTGAACGATAAACATGTACCTCTTATTTCCATTACCGGTTCCGTTCCCGTCGGCAGACACGGTGCCGAAGTAATCGCTAAACGTTTCGGAAAAGTTATTTTGGAATTAGGCGGAAATAATGCAATTATTTTAACTCCTAATGCAGACCTGAAAATGGCTATTCCCGCTATAGTTTTTGGTGCGGTTGGTACCGCTGGACAAAGATGTACATCTACCAGAAGATTAATTATTCACGAAGATATTTACGAGCAGGTTAAAGAGTCATTGTTAAAAGCTTATCAGAGTCTTAAAATTGGCGACCCAATGGATGTAAATAATCATGTTGGCCCCTTGATTGATAAAGCGGCGGTTCTTGATTTTAAAGAAGCATTGAAATTAGTCCAAGAAGAAGGCGGAAATCTAATATTCGGTGGTGAAGTATTGGAAGGCGAAGGTTATGAATCCGGTTGTTATGTTAGACCTGCTCTGGTTGAAGCCGAGAATAATTATAAAATTGTTCAGGAAGAAACTTTCGCTCCGATTCTTTATTTAATAAAATATAAAGGCGATGTGAGCAATGCAATTGCTATACATAATGATGTTGTACAAGGATTGTCGTCTTCTATTTTTACCACTAATTTAAGAGAAGCGGAAGAATTTTTATCTGCTTGGGGTTCCGATTGCGGAATTGCGAATGTCAATATCGGAACATCCGGCGCAGAAATTGGCGGAGCTTTCGGCGGCGAAAAAGAAACCGGCGGAGGACGCGAGTCTGGTTCCGATGCTTGGAAAGCTTACATGAGACGTCAAACAAATACAATTAATTTTGGTACGGATTTGCCTTTGGCGCAAGGTATTAAATTCGAAATCTAAAAATCAATTTTGTAAAAAAGTAATGATTTATAACCGCAACTTATTGGTTGCGGTTTTTTTTGTCCTTTCCGGGTCTTTCTTTTTCAATCATTTATGAAAAACAAAATCAATAACCTTAAGCTTAACCAAAATCTTGAAGGTTTCTAATCTACTTTATAAAAATTGCAGGACAATTATTTATAAAAGATATTCAAAACTTGTTTCTAATAAATATTATAAATTTATTTTACGAAAAAAAAATATTATAAAGGAAAACCAAATGAAATTTTCATTAAATGTTGATCATGTTGCTGTTTTAAGAAATGCACGCGGTGAAGATAATCCCGATCCCGTTACATTCGCTTTAATGGCGGAAGAGTTTGGCGTAGACGGAATTGTTGTGCATTTAAGGGAAGACAGAAGACACGTTAATGAACGGGATGTACGGTTATTAAGAGAATTGGTTAAAACCAAGCTGGACCTTGAAATGGCCGCGGATAAAGAAATTATTGATATTGCGTGCGATGTTCAACCCGATTTGGCTACGCTTGTTCCTGAAAAAAGACAAGAGCTTACTACAGAAGGCGGTTTGAATGTGGTCGATAATATTGAACAATTGAAATCTACAATTATTCAATTACATGATGCGGATATTCCGGTATCTTTATTCGTAGAACCCGATTTAGTGCAAATCGATACCGCTGCCGAAATAAATTCCGATTTTATCGAAATTCATACGGGGGTTTATGCTAATGCCGCTACGGAAGAAGAAATGTTTGACGAGCTTGAAAGAATAAGACAAGCAGCGCTGCATGCAAAAAAATTAGGACTGGGCGTCAACGCGGGTCACGGACTCAATTATTTAAATATAAAAGAATTTACCGCTATCAATAATAATATTGACGAAGTTAGCATTGGACAAGCTATTATTGCAAAATCGGTGTTTGTCGGGTTAGAAAAAGCCATAAAAGAAATGCTGCATTTACTTAAAATTTAGAGTATTAGTGAAAAATTTTATTTACATACTCGTCCTCCTGTACACTGGTTCTTTATTTGCTCAAATTAAAAATGTTAAAGTTTCCAGTGATTCAAGTCGGCAACCGAACGAAGTTACGATTGCTATTAATCCTCTGAATCCTGAAATTATTGCTGCGGGATCTAATTTGAATTATTTTTTCTCTTCTACGGATGCCGGAAATACGTGGACAGAAAAAACAATGTCATCTAGCTTGGGCGTTTGGGGCGACCCGAGTGTAATTTTTGACAATAAGGGAAATTTATTTTACGCACATTTATCAAATCCGGTTACTAACGGTTATTGGGTTGATAGAATAGTGGTTCAAAAATCGGAAGATAACGGAGCGACTTGGAACGACGGAGCCGGAGTCGGTTTTAATTCTCCGAAAAATCAAGATAAAGAATGGATGGCGGTTGACAGAACAAATTCTAATTATAGGAATAATCTTTACTTGGCTTGGACGGAATTTGACGACTACGGCAGTAACAATCCTAATGACAGCACGAGAATATTATTTTCCTATAGCAACGACGACGGAATAACCTGGTCAACTCCGGTTAGAGTAAGCGATAAAGGCGGAAATTGTGTCGATTCCGATTCAACGGTTGAAGGCGCCGTTCCGGCTGTTGGTCCTGATGGAGAAGTTTATTTAAGTTGGGCGGGCCCGTCCGGAATTTTGTTCGATAAATCTCTTGACGGCGGAAATACTTTTGGAAAAGATGTTTTTGTTGCAGGTCAACCTGGCGGATGGGATTTTCAAATCCCCGGTATTAACAGAGCAAATGGAATGCCCATAACCGCTTGCGATATCAGTAATTCACCTTACCGCGGGAATATTTATATTAATTGGTCCGACCAACGAAACGGAACGGACAATACCGACATATTCTTTATAAAATCCACAGACGGCGGAAATACTTGGGGAAAAGTTATCAAAGTAAATAATGATACTACATCACGCCATCAGTTTTTTTCGTGGATGAGCGTCGATCCTACAAATGGTAAAATATATATTGTTTTTTACGATAGAAGAAATACTTCTTTAACAGCTACTGATGTTTATTTAGCCAGATCGGTAAACGGCGGTGAATCATTTCAAAATTATAAAATCAGCGACTCGTCTTTCGTCCCGACCCCTTCGGTTTTCTTTGGTGATTATATTGATATAGACGCTTATAATAATGAAATCCGCCCTGTTTGGATGCGGGTTGATAACAGCAAATTAAGCATTTGGACAGCCATAATTTCCGATTCTTCCCTTGTTACTTCCGTAAACACCGAAAAAAAAACTGAGTTAACTTTTAAGTTGTTTCAAAATTTCCCGAATCCTTTTAATTCAAGCACAAAAATTAGTTATCGCATTCCGCTAAAAAGTTTTGTTACCTTGAATGTTTATGATATTCTTGGGAGAAAAATTTCCACGCTTGTTAACGAAATTAAACAAGCGGGAACTTACGAAGTTAGATTCGACGGAAACAATGTGTCTTCGGGCATTTATTTTTATACATTAAATTTCGGCAAAAGCAGAATAGTAAAAAAAATGATTCTCCTGGAATAATTATCCACCCAAAATAAAAATGAATATGCCAAAAATTGCACGTCATAAATTAAAAAATAAATTGGAATACCATTACCGGGCGTTTAACAAATCTGTCTCGGCTCCGGACCCGGTAGAATATCCCCACAAATTTTCAGATAGTACGGATATAGAAATTGCTGCATTTATCGCTTCGGTTTTTGCTTATGGAACTATTGCTCAAATAAAATTTTCATTAAACAAAATTTTTAATATTACCGGAGATAAGCCTGCGGAATTTGTAATGGATTATAAATTTCAACACGGGAAAAAAGAGTTTGCAAATATCAGACATCGATTTTATAAACCAAACGACATAGCTTCTTTATTTTTAATACTGAATACAGTTTACAAAAATTACGGTTCGCTTAAAAATTTGTTTTTGCTTTATTATCTTGAAGAAGAACAAAATCTCAAAAATGCACTTTCGAATTTTTCTAATAATTTGAAATATATTGCTCATCGCGAACAACTTTATTCTAACGGGATAAAATTTATGTTTCCCGATCCGCAAAAAGGAAGCGCTTGCAAAAGGATGAATTTATTCTTGCGCTGGATGGTTAGAAAAGACAAAATCGATTTCGGCTTGTGGAAAGAAATTAGAAAAAATCAACTTATTATTCCGGTCGATACGCACATTGCAAAAATCAGCAGGCAATTAAAGCTAACAAAACGAAAAATAATATCGTGGAAAATGGCTGAAGATATAACGAATGAATTGAAGTTAATAAATCCTGCAGACCCTGTTAAATATGATTTTTCTCTTTGCCATATTGGAATAAGAAAGCAAAAATTCTGATTATTATTCTTAATCGGTAAAGAATTAGTATAAAAAATAGCTTGATTATTAAGTTTTCCATTTATAAGTTGAATTTTTCCTTTACCAATAATCTGGAGGTTAATCTTGGCTGATCAAAAATTTAAACCGTACGTCCCGCCTGAAAAGGAAATGAAAGAATTAACATTTAAATCTTTAACGCTCGGTGTTGTTCTGGCAATGATACTCGGTTCCGCTAATGTTTATTTAGGACTAAAAGCCGGAATGACAGTAGCGGCAACGTTTCCGGCTGCAGTAATAGCTATGGCGGTATTAAGGATTTTTAAAGGCACAATTCTAGAAGAAAATATAGCAAGAACAACCGCTTCTGTTGGTGAAGCGCTTGCCGCTGGAGCTATATTTACAATTCCTGCATTTGTTATGAGCGGGGTTTGGACCGAATTTAATTATTGGGAAAGTACTCTTCTAATGCTTGTTGGTGGTGTGTTAGGCGTTTTGTTAATTACATTATTAAGAAAAACATTAGTTCAAGATTCCACCCTTCCATTTCCCGAAAGCCAAGCTTGTACGGAAATTGTGAAAGCCGGACAAGGCGGAAAAAGCGGCGCTAAATATGTAGTTGCCACTTTAGGCTTGGGTTCCTTAATAGAGATATTTAAAAATCCTAATGGAATTACGGTTATAAAAGATTCCGTAAGAGGCTTCTGGCAATTCGGATTATCAAAAATAAATTTATTAAACAGTTCGGGGGAAATAATAACATCAATTAAGCAGAAAGGTGGAATGGTTGTTGAAAGCCCTGCTTCTTCACCCGCATTTTTAGGAGTCGGTTATATAATCGGTTTCAGATTGTCTGCAATTACATTTTCAGGGGGAATATTCGGTTGGGTTTTTCTTATGCCAATCGTAATTTTCTTAATGTATAATAATGTTATAGATTTTACGGCAGGCGGCAATAATTGGACTCAAGTTGCAAAAGCCGCTTATGATGCAACGGTTAAACCGGTTGCTGTAGGCGGAATGTTGGTGGGCGCTTTTTATACGCTGTTTCAAATGCGTAACAGCTTAATGGAAGGAATTGGCAAGGGGATAAAAGATTTAGGAAAAGCGAAAGACGCTACCGGCGAAAAAGAACTTAGAACGGAAAAAGATTTGCCTTTCGGTTCTATTTTGGTAGCCGTTGGTGTGTTAATTTTTGCAATGATTATAGTCTATAATATTTTTACTCATAATGTTGGCGTGTCTGTTCTATCTGCAGTTGTAATGGCAATTGCTGCACTCGTATTTGCAGCCGTTGCCGGGTACTTAGTGGGATTAATAGGCAGCTCGTCAAATCCTATTTCCGGTTTAACGCTTTCCACTCTGTTAATTGCCGCTGTATTGATGGTACTTGTCGGAATGAAAGGAGATCCCGGAGTTACCGCCGCATTGGCTGTCGCTTCGGTAGTTTGTGTTGTTGCCGGTGTATCAGGAGATATGATGCAAGATTTGAAAATAGGACAAATGCTTGGCGGTACACCTTGGAAAATGGAATTAGGAGAAATGATTGGAGTTGTATTTGCTTCGCTGATTTTAATTTATCCTATTATTTTACTTAATAATGCAAACGGTATTGGCAGCGACGCTCTGCCAGCTCCTCAAGCCGGATTAATGGCAATGATAAGCAAAGGAATTATAAGCGGGGAAATGGCTTGGCCTTTGGTAATTGCGGGAATGTTTTTTGCCCTCGGTTTAATACTTATCAAAGCCCCTTCTCCTATGTTGATTGCCGTCGGTATGTATTTACCTTTTAATACTACTTTCGCAATATTTGTAGGTGGATTAATAAAATATATAGTCGATAAAATGGCTGCTAAAAAAATAGAAAGCGATGCGGAAAGGGAAGCCATTGATAATACGGGACTGCTATTGGCATCTGGTTTAGTAGCCGGGGAAGCTCTTGTGGGAATAATCCTCGCTGCATTCGTGGGTGCCGGAATAAATCTAAAAACTACGTTTGGATTACCGGCTGATTTTGATGGTTATTGGTCTCTTGGAATTGTTGTCTTTATTATTCTTGGATATGTGCTTATTAAATATCCCTTAAAAGAAATGATGAATGTTAAAAAGAATACTATTCATACTGATAAAATAAACTTAAAGTAAACTAAAGAATTTTTAGGTCACCTTAATTTTTAATTTTTGATTTTTAATTGTTTGAAATGAGGTGGCCTTGTTTTTAAATAATAAATGGAAAAATTGAAAAATTCATTATCAGAAGTTTCTCCGGTTAAACCCGAACCGGCTAAATATTATCGTTGGTTAATATTGATTTTTGTCAGCCTTGCAATGTTCGGGAATTATTATATCTACGATAGTATTTCTCCGCTTGCAGATGTACTTTCCAAACAACTTGGATTTAAGGATTCGGATATCGGGCTGCTTGTAGGAATTTATAGTGTACCGAATATTTTTATGGTTCTTATCGGCGGAATTATTATCGACAGGGTAGGAACAAGAATCTCGACATTTGTTTTCACGGCGCTTTGCTTGGTGGGCGCTTCTATTACTGCATTTTCCGGCGGCGAATTATTCTGGATGGCGGTTGGTCGTTTGGTGTTTGGTCTTGGCGCCGAATCGATGATTGTGGCTATTACAACCATAATGGGAAGATGGTTCAAAGGTAAGGAACTTTCTTTTGCATTCGGGTTAAACTTAACAATTGCAAGACTCGGTTCCTTCGCCGCGCTTAATTCCCCAACATGGGCAAAAAGTTTGTATAGCAACTGGCAAGGACCGCTGTTAATCACAGTATTTGCCGCAACTCTCTCGTTAGCTTCCGTGGTTATTTACTGGGGAATGGACGTGTATGCAGAAAAAAATTATACTATGCGTCCGGTACCGAAACAAGACGAATTTAATTTCAAACAAATATTTTCTTTTAGTAAATCTTTCTGGTACATTGTTTTATTATGCGTTACTTTTTATTCGGCTATTTTTCCGTTCGAAACCTTTGCAGTTAAATTTTTTATTGATGTTCATCATGTATCAAGATCAGCCGGCGGATTTCAACTAAGTATGCTAAAAGTTTTTGCAATGGTCTTCTCGCCGCTTTTCGGTTTGTTATCCGACTATATTGGCAAACGTTCGTTGATGATGATGATCGGTTCTGCGTTATTGGTCCCGGTTTATTTAATGATGGCATATACCAAAATTTCATTATATATTCCAATGGCTATGATGGGTATAGCCTTTTCGCTTATTCCCGCAGTAATGTGGCCCTCGGTTGCAATAATTGTAGATGAAGCTAAGTTGGGTACTGCTTACGGTTTAATGACTCTGATACAAAATATAGGACTGGCAGCATTTAATTTTATGATAGGTTGGGCAAACGATATTTCCGGCGGGTATACACTTGGAATGTGGATATTTTCTACACTTGGGTTTTTCGGGTTGATTTTTGCTTATCTATTAAGAAAAAGTGAATTGGGTCCGGATGGACATGGGCTGGAAGTGGGAATTAAGGAAGCGCAAGCATGAATAATGATATTTTAACAACTTATCCCGTAAGAAAATGCGAATTTATTAATAATGAAGGCAAGATTACTGTTTTATTTAAAAAAGAAAAACTTAATTTTTTTGAAAAACTTTTCTCTTCCGGTTGGGGAAACAAACCGCAAAAAATTGATTTGGATGAAATCGGCTCTTTTATTTGGCTTCTATGCGATGGAACCAAAACTGTTGAAGATATAATCAAAATGGCTAAAAATGAATTTTCAGATAAAATAGAACCGGCCGACCAAAGAGTACCGTTGTTTATTAATCAAATGGCAAATACTAAGTTGGTGCAGTTATTCATCAAGACAAAATCGGAATAGTTAATATAATTTTTATATTTTTGCATATAAAATATTTCATCTGTTATGAAACTAAAAATAGTTATTCTTTTCTTTTTTACAGCCTATTTCCTCAACGCACAAAGCTGCGGGTTCGGATGTTTGGGCTTTAGCGGTGCTTTTGGCGGCTATACTATTCAACAATACAAAGCTGAAGGGGTTAATAACGCCGTAAAATTATTTAGGGATCAGTTCAAGTTTAGTAACGACAGGCTAAAATTCAAACAAGGAAAAGGATTCAAAGTTGGCGCAAATATCTTTAGAGCTAACTTTACCGGATATTTTCTTACGGCAAAAGCTTTCTATCAATTTTTGAAAGAAGAGAATAAAATTTTTACCAATCAATCGCAAGGCGCTACTCAAGAATCTTATACGCTTAAACTAAACCACTGGGGTGTTGGTGTTGATTTTGGTATACCGTTGTTCAATTTTTTAGATTTCAAAATTGTTGAGGGCGGGGTTACTTTCTTTAAATCAAGTTTGGAAAATAAAATTACACAGGATGGTAAAGAACTTAGTAAAATCCGTTTCGATAACCCGAAAATCGATATCGGATATTACGTTGGAACGGGAATAATTTTACATCTTATACGAGATTATGTTAGTATAGAAGGGACGGCATTTTATCATAAAATGGAAATTAAAGAAATGGTCCCGGATAAAAATGGCGACTTATTTTCCAATATTAATAATAGTTACATTAACCAAGGCGGTTTTGGAGCCGATGTTCAACTTAATGTGGGATTTCCATTATAGGAGTTTTTATGGCGCTTACCAAACTCGATAAAGCCGCAATCATAGCTATTAAAGATTGTATGGGCACAAAAAAGAATGAAAGAGTTTTAATTATTACCGATGAAAATAAAAGGGAAATTGGGTATGCGCTATATAAAAATTCTTTGCGTTTGGGACACGAATCTTTTTACCTTGAAATGAAATCCCTTGATGTAAACGGACAAGAACCTCCTGACTTTATTGCCAATGCAATGCTAAATGCCGATGTTATTCTTTGTCCCACAACCAAATCACTAACCCATACAAAAGCAAGAATTAACGCCTCTTCTAAAGGAAAAAGAATTGCTACGTTGCCCGGAATTACAAAGGATGTTATGGTGAGAGGATTGAATGCAGATTATAATAAAATAGCTGCCCTTACGCTAAAATTAACAAAACTAATGAGTAAGACTAAGAAGATAAGAGTTGTTACCTCCAAAGGTACCGATATAACTATGGATATAACCGGAAGAACTCCGATTCCGAGTAAAGGCCTGTTTCATAAAAAAGGGGAAAGCGGAAATTTACCCACCGGCGAAGCTTTTGCCGCACCTCTCGAAGGGAAAACTGAAGGTGTGTTTGTTGCCGACGGTTCCTTTGCGGGAATAGGAATGCTAAAAACTCCCATTGAAATAAAAGTGACAAAAGGTTATGCAACGGAAATAACCGGAGGAAAAGAAGCTAAAGCTTTAATTAAAATGCTGGATAAATTCGGTAAAAAGGCAAGGAATATTGCCGAAATTGGAATAGGCACTAACGATAAGGTAAAATTAAGCGGATTATTGCTTGAAGATGAAAAAAAATTAGGTACGGTTCATATTGCGCTTGGTAATAATAAATCTATGGGTGGAAAAGTCTACGTCCCGATACACGTGGACGGCGTCATTAAATTTCCAACCGTTTATTTTGATAACAAAATGATTATGAAAAGAGGTAAATTATTATTTTAATGAATATCGCCTTCTTTTATTTAGAGTTCACTCCGTAGTTAAAATAACATGTTTTGTAAAATAACAAAGGTAAATTATGTTTAGCTGGATAACTTCACCCGAAGCATGGATTGCTTTGGCAACTTTAACTGTTTTGGAAATTGTGTTGGGTATTGACAATATAATTTTTATCTCAATTATTGCCGGAAGAGTTCACGAAGCAAAAAGAAATAAAGCCAGAGTTTTGGGATTGGGTTTGGCAATGATTACAAGAATTTTGCTCCTGATTTCAATTGCGTGGGTAATGAAATTAACTAATCCGCTTTTGAGCATCGGTCCTTTTTCATTTTCAAGTAGGGATATTATTCTTATTGTCGGCGGATTGTTTTTGATTGCGAAGTCTACTCATGAAATTCACAATAGTTTGGAAGTAGAGAATGAAACCATAAAATCCCATAAATCGGCAAAATTATTTGGTGTTTTAATACAAATAGCTGTTTTGGATGTAGTTTTTTCGCTCGATTCGGTTATTACCGCAGTAGGTTTAGCCGAAGACTTAATTGTGATGATTATTGCAATAATAATTGCAGTAGCTATAATGATGTTCGCAGCCAAAGCTATTGGTGAGTTTGTAGATCATCACCCTACTATAAAAATGTTAGCTTTAAGTTTTTTAATTTTAGTCGGCGTGTCTTTATTGGGCGAAGGGTTTAATTTTCATATTCCGAAAGGATATATTTATTTTTCCATGGCATTTTCGATGGGTGTTGAATTTTTGAACATGAGAATAAGAAATAAAAAACTTGCTCCGGTAAAACTATACAAAACAAAAGTTATTAATGATTAACAAATTCACTTGGGATTTTATTGTAAAATCAATCCGGACCCAATTTGTTGGTTTTATTACCTTACCCTGATATCTTTCTACACAATTACTTTAAGATAAAAGCAAGGAATGAATCAAATTTACACAGTTAAAAAACTTAATATTTTGGATTTCCAAACCGTAATTATTATCTTTGCAATTCTAAAAAAATAAGAGGTTGTTGTGAAATTAGAAAAAGAGTTAAATGAAGTACAAATTGAAGCGGTTAAGCATATATCGTCGTCAAGTATGATAGTTGCCGGTGCTGGTTCCGGCAAAACGAGAGTATTAACTTATAAGATTGCTTATCTGATAGAACAAGGATACGACCCGTCGTCTATATTAGCATTAACTTTTACGAATAAAGCCGCTCAAGAAATGAAAGAGCGTATCATAAGTTTAATAGGAGCAAAAGCAAAGAAGCTTTGGATGGGAACTTTTCATTCGATATTTGCCAGAATTTTAAGAGCGGAAGCGGGAAAGCTTGGTTATGAACCGAATTTTTCGATTTACGATAGGGAAGATTCCGTTTCGTTAGTTAATAATATAATTCAAGCAATGAATATCTCCTTCGATAAATTTTCGGCTTCCAGCGTTCAACACCGTATCAGCTTTCTTAAAAACCAAATGATTTATCCGGAAGAATATGGAAAGCATATTGCAAAATCACCTATCGAAAGAAAAATAGCGGAGATTTACCTTGAGTATAATAAAAGGCTTAAAGAGAATAATTCAATGGATTTTGACGATTTATTGTTAAAACCAATTGAGTTGTTTTCAAAGCATTTAAGAATACTTCAAAAATACCGCAAACAGTTTAAGTTTATTTTAGTCGATGAGTTTCAAGATACAAATAAAGCCCAATACGAATTATTAAAACTTTTAACCACAAGCAGAATAAAAATTTGCGTGGTTGGCGACGATGCACAGAGCATTTACGGTTGGCGCGGAGCAGATCTGAGAAATATGCTACAGTTTGAAAAAGACTTTCCGAAGGTTAAAGTTTTCCGCCTTGAACAGAACTACAGATCGACAAAAATGATTCTTGCGGCAGCAGACTCCGTTATTAAAAATAATACCGAACAAATTCAAAAAACTTTATGGACGGAAAATAACGACGGTGAGCATCTGACTATTTTACGCTGTTCGGATGAAAAGGACGAAGCTTTTCAAATAGCAAAACAAATTAAAAAAGAAGTTACGTCGCGTAAACTATCTTTTAAAGATATAGCTATTTTATATAGAATTAATTCTCAATCCCGTGCCTTGGAAGAAGCGTTAAGAAGGGAAAAAATCCCTTACAGGATAATAGGCGGAGTTGAATTTTACAGACGAAAGGAAGTAAAAGACTTAATTGCTTATTTAAGAGTTTTGGCAAATCAAAATGACGAAGAAAGTTTACTGAGAATTATGAATTTTCCGCAAAGAGGTATTGGTAATACTTCCATAAGCAAAATGATTGCTTTTGCAAGAAAATTAAATATTACTCTTTTTGATACTATGGCAAGAATTTTTGAAGTTATTGAAGTTAAAGAAAGAATACAAAAAAATGTTAAACAATTTAAACTGTTCCTTAATAAATATATTGAACTTAAAGATAAGCTGTCCTTGCCGGAATTAACTTCGGCCTTGGTTGACGAATTGGGAATTTTAAGAATGTACAAAGAAGAAAACTCTCCCGAATCTATGGTAAGATACGAAAATGTTCAGGAGCTGTTAGCAGGAATTCAGGAATACGCTAAAGAACATAAAGGCGCTACTATTCACGATTTCCTTTCCGAGGTTTCATTGTTAACGGGAGCCGACAGTTACGACGAGAAAGACAACACGGTAACCTTAATGACCATTCACAGCGCTAAAGGGCTCGAATTTCCTATTGTGTTTATTACCGGTTGCGAAGAGGATATTTTTCCGCTTAATCCGAAATTCGATTCCGATTCTAAAATTGAAGAAGAACGCAGATTGTTTTATGTTGCTGTTACCAGAGCCAGAGAAAAAGTATTTTTAACTTATGCAAGATCGCGTTATAGATTCGGAGAAGTTGCTTATCAAAGTAAATCCAGATTTTTAGAAGAATTGCTTCCAGATACTTATAACGAATTAAACGGTGCAGGTTCTAAAAAAGGCGGAAGAAAGAGAAAATCATATTACGACGAACTGTATCAAGAGAGTTACGATGATTTTAACCAAGAGAGACGTTCATACAGGGTTGGCAGCAGGGTAGTACACGATCTGTTTGGGCAAGGTAAAATATTACAAATTAACGGCTCGGGCGATATGATGAAAATTACCGTAAATTTTGAAAAGAAAGGTAAGAAAACATTACTTGCTAAATTCGCAAACTTAAGACTGATTTAATTATAAAATATAAAGGCTGTATGTAAATAAATTACAATACAGCCTTCTTTTCATCTTTAATCGCTTGTCATTATAAATAAAGGTTTCGATTCGAAACTTTTATAAACCGGTCTTAGTCTTTCCGTATTATAATATTTATGTACGTCAACAACTTTTTTATAGCTGCTAATAATTTCGATATGTTCGTTATCATACCTGCCGTTCCGTAAAGTTACCAATCTTCCGGAAGTACCTTCCAAAATCAAATCAAGAGCTAAATTTCCAAAAGCCATCGGAACAATAGAATCGATAGCGTCCGGATTTCCGCAACGAACCAAATATCCTAAACGTTGATTAATAACATTAATACGCTTGCCGTTATTGTATTTAGGTGAAAGTTCTTTTAATTTGTTTGAAACCAAATCTCCAATTCCGCCTAATTTTTTATGCCCGAACATATCTTTCTCGTTACTTTCAAAAACCATTTCGTCCACGTCGTCAAACATTGCGCCTTCGGAAACTAACACTACAGAATATTTACTGGGATTTGTATATCTATCGGCTACCAATAATTCCGTAAGATGTTCCATACTGAATTTATATTCCGGTATTACACATCTGTTTGCCGCGCCAGCCATAGTTGGAAGCAAAGCGCTAAAACCGGCATATCTACCAAAAACTTCAATTACCAAAAATCTTTCGTGCGAGCCGGCTGTTGTTCGCAAATTGTGTGTAAGCTCAATTGTTCTGGTAACGCAAGTGCTAAACCCTATACAATAATCGGTTCCCGGCACATCGTTATCCATAGTTTTTGGCATAGCTACTATTTTAACTCCTTCTTTATGCAGCCTAACTCCATAGCTTAAAGTATCATCTCCTCCAATAGGAATTAAATAATCGATATTTAGAAATTCTAAATTTTTAAGAACTTCTGGAGTAAGATCGTTAATTTCATCATTGTATTTATCTTGAAGATGAACAGGAACATTAGCTTTTGGAACATGACTCGGCCGGGTTCTTGAGGAATGTAAAAAAGTTCCTCCTGTTCTACCTGCTTTATTTACAATTTCTTCCGAAAGCTCAATATAACAGGATGAATTATCGGCTTTTTTATCACGATTAATTTCAATCATTCCTGCCCAACCGCGTCTAATGCCAATAACTTTAAAACCTTCTCTTAAAGCTCTAATTGTTATTGCTCTTATTGCCGGATTTAATCCCGGCACATCGCCGCCTCCGGTAAGAATTCCTATAACACCTTTTTTTCTTTTAATGTTTGCCATAAACTACCTCTATTTATTTTTTATTTTTTTATAAACCGGATGATCAATTTCGAAATATTCTTTTGTCATCTTTTTAAGTTTTGTCGATAATACAATTATTGCAATAAGGTTGGGGAATGTCATAAATCCAAGCGCCGCATCACCAAAACTCCATACTGATTCCAATTGAGCTATAGCACCGATAAAAACAAATAAAACAAAAATCCACTTGTAAGGCATAAGCGCTTTGGGTCCGAATAAATAATCGGTTGCGCGATCGCCGTAAAAAGACCAACTTATTGCGGTTGAAATTGCAAATAAGAGTACTGAAATAGTAACGATTTTATCTCCGTAATTGAATAGCCAACTTAGACCTTCCTTAAATGCCAACGAAGTCAATAGACTGCTGTTTAATAACTGACCGGTAAAATTCGGATTAATTCTTTGAACGTAAAATTCAGTATGGTGCCAAGCGCCGGTAACCAAAATTGAAAGACCTGTTAACGAACAAATTAGAATAGTATCTATAAAGGGACCGAGCATTGCTACCGAACCTTCGCGTATTGGATATTTGGTTTTAGCCGTGGAATGTGCAATTGCAGCGCTGCCTTGCCCGGCTTCATTTGAGTAGAGTCCGCGCTTAATTCCCCATAACATGGTATTTAACATCACAAGAAATGCGCCGCCGCCAACACCGGCAATTTTAGCCGGCGGATTAAATGCCATCGAAAAAATCAGATTGAAGCTTTGCCCTAATTTATCCCAATTTGCTAATAAAATTAACGAAGTTGCAAAAACATAAATTATAGCCATAAACGGAGCTAAAAATCCGGTAACTTTTCCAATACGGTTAATTCCGCCAATTATTACTAATGCAACTATAGAAGCCAAAACAATTCCATTAATAACTTGCTCAATAGACAGAGTGAAAGAACCGAAGAGAAGATGTTTATACGTTAGAAAATGAGTTGTTCCCACAATTTGAGCAACTTCGGAATAAATTTGATCGGAAACCGTAAACGATTGGATTGCATTGCCTGTTGCAAATGAACAAATAATGGCAAAGCTGGCAAATGCGGCGGCTAACCATCGCCAATTTTGCCCCAATCCCTTTTCAATTGTGTACATCGGTCCACCTGCCGTGTGTCCGTCGGGATCGAACTCTCTGTATTTCAATGCCAAAGAACTTTCTGCGAATTTAAGAGTTGTGCCGAAAAAGGCCGTAATCCACATCCAAAACAAAGCGCCGGGACCTCCGTAATAAAGTGCTGTTGCAACGCCAGCAATATTACCGATACCCACCGTAGCAGAAAGAGCGGTAGATAAAGCTTTAAAATGATTAAGATCGCCTTCGTCTTCAGGATTGTCGTAAATACCTGCCGTAACTTTTATGCCGTGCCATAAATAACGGATTTGCGGAAAACCGAGCTTGAATGTAACGTAAATACCGGTTCCTAACAATGCGATAATCATTAAAGGAATTGAACCGATGGGAGTTTTTTTATCAGGAAAATTTCTAAAAAATTCAAAGTTGCCTGGAAAAGTCCAAACCGAATTATAAAATGAAACTCCCCAAATAATTAGAACTAAAAAGATAATAATAAAAGTAATTATCCCAAAAGATTTTCTAGACATAGGATTTTATCGATTATTGATGAAAGTTAAAGTATTCCTATAGAATTTAACAAAACCAAAAATATTAAAACCGGCGCAAAATATTTAATAAATACTTTCCAAGTGGCAATAATCCAAAAATGGTTATCAAATAAACGTTCAGCGCCATATTTCAAATTTATTAACGCTTTATCGAAGCCCCAGACCCATGCTACAAAAATAGAAATTAACAAACCGCCTAAGGGCAACAATATATTAGAAGCCAAAAAATCTACAAAATCAAAAAAGTTAAGACCGAAAATAGTAAAATCGGACATTACATTGAAGGAGAGTGCACTGGGAATTCCAACAATAAATGCAACCAAACCGAAAGTAATAACCGCATTATGCCTTTGCCAACCTCTCTCGTCAACAAAGTAAGCAATTACAACTTCTAACAAAGATATTGCGGATGTAAGCGCCGCAATTGTTAATAATATAAAAAACAGAATGGCAAATATATATCCGCCTGCCATTTTAGAAAAAACGACCGGTAAAGTATGGAATATTAATCCGGGACCTACTGCAGGATTTTCTGACATTGCAAAAACAGCGGTAAAGATTGCAATGCCTGCAATTAAAGCAATTAAAGTATCTAATATTACAATTTGAAAAGCTGCATTTGGAATATTATCGTCTTTGGACATATAACTTCCATAAGTCATCATAGCCCCCATACCCAGACTGAGTGTAAAAAAAGCATGACCGAGTGCAATCAATATAGCTTGCGGGGTTACATGGCTCCAATCCGGTTTAAGCAGAAATTCCAACCCTTTATCCGCGCCGGGAAGAGTTAATCCTCTTATCATTAATATCAGTAAAATAATTATAAGCAACGGCATCATAATTTTGCTTGCACGTTCAATTCCTTTTTGAACTCCGAAGTAAACAATTAACATGGTTAATCCCATAAAGACGGCTAAATAACCTACTATCCAAACTATGTTATTAGTAAGTGATGAGAAGTAATCCCCGGAAGCTCCGACTTTAGTAAAACTGGAGAAAGAACCTTTTATTGCTTCAACAATATATCCAAACGACCATCCGGCAACTACCGCGTAAAAAGAAAGGATAACAAAACCCGCTAAAACACCTAATCCTCCTACAGCCGACCAAAAAGGGGAGTTGGATAATTTTCGAAATGCTCCTACCGGATTACGCTGGGTAGTTCTACCCATTAAAACTTCGGCTATTAAAACCGGCAAACCAATAATTGCTATACAAATTAAATAAACAAATATAAACGCAGCGCCTCCGTTTTCTCCCGCTATGTAAGGGAATTTCCAAATATTACCCAAACCGACAGCAGAACCGGCAGCCGCTAAAATAAATCCTAATTTAGATCCCCAATGTTCCCTTTTTACCGATTTATCAGAATGCATCAAATATCCTTTAATTTGTAGGTAGTTATAAGCTTTGAAAACAAATGCAACAAATTACAAAGAATAATATGATAATTTCAATACTAAAGGAAAGAAAAATTACGGGGAAATAAAAAAAAGGGTCGCCTAAAACGACCCTTTGGAAAACCGGTCAATTTTAATTAATTAATCGGTAACAATTGCTAAAATATCACTTCGTTGAATAATTTTGTAATCAACACCGTCAAGTGTTATATCTTCACCACCGTATTTGCCAAATAAAATTCTGTCGCCTTCTTTAACATGTTCTTTAAGGTCCTCGTCAGTTCCTACCGCAATAACTTTACCCATGGTAGGTTTTTCTTTGGCAGTATCGGGGATGATAATACCGGATGCCGTTTTATTTTCCTCTTCTGTTAATTCTACTAAAACTCTGTCATCCATTGGTTGTACTTTCATAATATCTCCTCTAATTTTTTATGTTTAACAATCTGTTTATTTTTGGTTTATCAAACCCAACAATAGGGCGGTTATTTATTAAAATTACCGGAACTCCGGTAGAACCCGTTCTTCTTTGCATATCCAATGCGGCTTTTCTGTCCCTCGAAACGTCAATATCTTTAAATTTAATTCTTTTTTCACGGAAATACCTTTTAGCAGCATTGCAAAAACTGCAAGTAGGTGTTGTAAATATTATAACTTTAGGTTGTGCATTGTTCATATCATCTCCAGATTTTTTCAAATTTTATATGATGATAGATTCAAAAAAAAGTTTCTAAAGAATCTGTAAAATTAAAAAAATTTTTTTAGAAAAAATCACTAAATTTTGTCTTACAAAAAAAGATTTGATATGAGTAAATTTGCTGCAGTAATAATTGTTTCAGTTTTAGTTTTTGTTTCATGTTCGGTTAATACTACAAGTGTTGACAAACTGAAAGAAAATTTGGCTGATCTGAAGAATAATTTTGCTCCCGATCATCGGACGGCTGTTTTTAATTATTCGATAAACATAAATAAAAAGCCGGTTGAGTTATCCGTAGAAACTACCGAACCTGAAATACTAAGCAGATTAAGAAGTTATCTGAATAAAAACAAAATTCAAGTAAAAGAAAATTTCAAACTATTGCCGGATGAAAAATTGAAAGATAAAATTTATGGTATAGTTAATCTGTCAACCGCAAATTTAAGAACCAAACCAAAACATTCCGCCGAAATGGCAACCCAAGCATTATTAGGTACGGTTGTTAAAGTATTGAAGAAAAATGACGGTTGGTTAATGGTTCAAACTCCCGATAAGTATATTTCATGGATTGAAGCCGACGCTATTGCACAGATTAATAAGCAGGAATTAAAAAAATATTTCACCGGCAAACGAATTATTTATATTTCCGATTTTGGATTTTCTTATGAAACTGCGAACAAAAAATCATCCAGAGTTTCGGACCTTGTTGCCGGAGATATTTTACAAGTAAAAAAGGAATTGAGACATTTTTATCAAGTTAAATACCCCGACGGTAGAGAGGCATTCATTCCAAAAAGTAATTGTTCCGAATTTACAAAATGGACAAAACAATTCAGAGTTTCGGCGATTTCTGTAATTGATACGGCAAAAGCATTTACAGGAATTCCTTATTTATGGGGAGGAACGTCAGAAAAAGGATTTGATTGCAGCGGTTTTACCAAAACCGTTTATTTTCTTAACAGAATTATTTTACCAAGAGATGCTTCCCAACAAGCGCTTGTGGGTACTTTTGTTGATTCTACAGTAAATTTAGATAAATTCCAACCGGGAGATTTATTATTTTTCGGAAAAAGGGGACGGGACATAAAATCATCTAAAGTTGTGCATGTTGGTATTTATGTAGGAAATGGTAAATTTATACATGCATCGGGAATGGTTAAAAGAAATAGTTTGAAAAAAAATGACGTTGATTTTAACGAATACAGATACAACACTTTTTTATTTGCAAGACGTATACTAAATTCCGTTGGTAAAAAAGGAGTACAAACTATATTATCCAATAAATTCTATTACTAAAATGAAAACAAACAGAAGAAATTTTATTAAGTCCGGCGGAATTATTGCCGGCAGTATATTTGTGGGAACAACTTTTCCATCAAGCTTAAGAAATAATTTCATCAATAAAGAAAAGAATTTTACCATGAATTTTAATTTTAAGCCTTATACTTTAAAACTTAAACATGTATTTACAATCGCTACAAATTCCCGTACTACAACTCCTGTTGTAATAACAAAAATTGAATACGATGGCAAAGTGGGATATGGTGAAGCTTCAATGCCGCCTTATTTAGGAGAATCTCATAAAACGGCAATTAAATTTTTAAGCAAGGTTAAACTGAATCAATTTAAAAATCCTTTCGATCTGGAAGATATAATTGATTATGTGGATTCAATCGATAAAGGCAATCCCGCCGCTAAAGCATCCGTGGATATTGCTTTACACGATTTGGTCGGAAAATTAATGAATCAACCTTGGTATAACATTTGGGGTTACGATAAAAACAAAACACCGTATACAACTTTTACAATAGGAATTGATAAACCGGAAGTAGTTAAACAAAAAGTGAAGGAAGCATCAGGATTTAAAATCCTGAAAGTAAAATTGGGTCGTGGTAACGATAAAGAAATGATTGAAGCCGTAAGAGCAGTTACAAACGTACCGCTTACAGTAGACGTGAACCAAGGGTGGAAAGACAAACAGTACGCATTGGATATGGCGTTTTGGCTGAAAGAACAAAATGTGGAATTTGTTGAACAACCTATGCCAAAAGATCAGGTTGACGATATTGCTTGGTTGACCGAAAGGAGTCCGTTGCCAATTATGGGTGACGAATCAATTCAAAGAATACCGGACGTTGTTAAAGCGCACGGAGTATTTTCGGGAATTAATATCAAATTAATGAAATGCACCGGTTTGCGTGAAGCCCACAAAATGTTAAATCTGGCAAAATCGTTAAACATGAAAGTTATGATTGGTTGTATGACGGAAACTTCTTGCGGAATATCTGCTGCATCTCAATTATCTCCTATGGTTGATTGGGCTGATTTAGATGGTAATTTACTGATTAAAAACGATCCGTTCAAAGGAACTGAAGTGGTTGACGGAAAACTTAAATTAACGGATTATCCCGGTATTGGTCTTGTGCCCGACAAAAATGTATGGAATAAAATTTAATATTGTGTTAAATATTTTTTATAAATTATAAATCACAAAAAACAAAGGAAGGGGATATACAATGGTAAAGAACTTCGTTTCAAATAAAGATGAAACCGTAAGAATGTTCAAAAGTGATTTTATGGAAGCTTTATCCAAAGTTCACTGGACAGTTCCGCTTTATTTTTACGTTCCCGTAGTGCTTTACTTTCTTTATAGATCTCTTTATATATTCGGCGAAAGTATTGAAAATACAATATTGTATTTTGTGCTTGGATTGTTTTTTTGGACGTTTGCCGAATATTTCCTTCACCGTTTTCTTTTTCATTTTCATCCGAAAAGTGAAGTTGGGAAAAAGATAATTTGGACATTTCACGGCGTTCATCATGATTATCCAAGCGATTCAAAACGTTTGGTAATGCCGCCTTCGGCAAGTATTCCGTTGGCAATAATTTTTTATGTTTTGTTTTACTATACTTTAGGCAATATTATAACGGCTCCGTTCTTTGCGGGTTTCATTACCGGATATCTTATTTACGATATTACTCATTATGCAATTCATCATTTTAATATGAGAAGCAAGTTAATGCTTGCAATTAAAAATCATCACATGTTGCATCATTTTAAAGATCCGCAAAACGGTTTTGGCGTTAGTCAACCCGTATGGGATCATGTGTTCGGCACAACTTTCCCTCATAAACAAAACAAAAAGAAATAATTTAATTTTATTTCTCTATTCTGATTTTTGTAATTTTACAATAAAAAATAAATTATACAGACTGCTCTTTAATTAGAGCAGTTTTCTGTTGTAATGAAGATAAATAATGCAACACAATGTAACTTCTTTATATATAATAAGTTATCAAATAAGCTTAAAGTTATACATTAAATAATTCTTAATATTTTGGTATATCAAAATAAGTAACGACACTAAAACTTTATAAAGTGCATAGATTCAGTAAACATATCATTAATTTTTTTGACGAAATAATCCGTTCTCCGTTTATAGTGGCGGATGAGACTTCATCTATTTTATATAGCAATGTTTCCGCAGTTAATTTTTCAAAAGAGCATAGCGGTTTTTTTGAAAAAACTGTTAGGAAACAATTGGATGTATATTTTAAAAGCTTTAACGAAGTTGAAAGTCCCATTTCGCAAATTACTCCGGATGCATTATCAAGTAATGATTTTCCTCTTTTTGACGAAATCATTTTGACTAAGTTTTTCTGGGAAGATAAAAAATTATTCGGCTTAAATTTTATACAAGATTTACAAACTCAAAATTTAGAAATTGTTTATCCGGTCAATTGTAATATTGATTGTTTACCTTTCAATCATTCTATAAAAAAAATTATTAAAAACTTTAACGAAAATTATAAATCCGTTACTCAACGGGATTTTGAAAAGTTTGAGTCCGCAAATAATTTTGAGGGGAAAATATGGATTAAAAATGGTGAAGGTAAATACGAATATGTGAACAATTATTTTTCGAAAATTACTGCCGTTGCCGTAGATGAACTGATAGGTTTGGACGAGCAACAAATAATTTCGGTGGGAAAACAAAAATATTTTGAGCTTATAGACAATTTTATATTCGTTAGCGGTAACAGTGTTTTAATTCAAAAAAATAATTTTCAAAAACGTGATGTAGATCAAATAAATTGGCTTATAAAGTATCCTATTTTAAATAGTGAAAATAAAGTGATAAGTATAATCTCGGTTGATTATAATTCTCAAGAAACTTTACAATCATTTCACAAAACATTAGGCGTAGAATTAAGTACAAATTCATTTTCGGAGAATTTACAGATAATGCAACATACTGCTATTGATAATTCTGATATTCCATCTTTGCTTTTTAATTCGGATAATTTTCAAATTATAAATGTAAATGAAAAGTTTTGCAAATTATACGGTTACACATCCGAAGAAGCTAAAACAAAAAGCGTGTTGGATTTGATACCGGTTCAGGATATTCAGATGTTGTTAAGTGTAAATTACGAAGAAAAAGCACTTAAAAATATCGGTCCCATTCAAAATATTAAAAAAGACGGTTCTCTTTTGCCGGTACTGATTAAAAGTTTACCGGTTGATTATGAAGATCAGAAAGTTATACTTTTCCGGATTTATCCCGAAGAAAAAAAATATAAACCGCTGCAAAACAAATACAGTCAATTTAATTTATTACCTGCACCTGTTGCAGTTACCGACCGTAACGGTTTCATAATTTTCGTAAATGAAATATTAAATGGATTTTTAAAATATTCCGATGTGGAATTGGACAATCGTCCTTTTATAAGTTTGTTTGCCGATGAAGATAAATTAAGCGTCGGTAAATTTTTTGATGATGTTGAACACGATGGAAATATTAAATTAAAAGCGAAATTAAAGAGTTCCGGTAATAATCAAAAACCTTTCGAAATAACGGGCAAGTTTTTGGAAAAAGAGGATGAGTTTCTCTTTTTATTTAACGAAATTAAAACATCAAAAACATCCGCACAAATTGAAGAACCTGTAAAAAAGAACAATAAATCCCTTCAAATTGATTTTTTAATTGAGTTATTTCACGAATTAAGAACGCCGATAAACGTAATTTTGGGTTTTGTACATGAAATTTACGAAAGCATTGAAAATCCTTCCGACGAACAAAAAGAGTCTGCCGAAATAATATTTCAAAATCAAAAAATTTTGTTGCAAATTATGGATGCAGCCGCTCAATATGCTCAATTGGAACTTGGTGAAAACGGGCTTAATATTTCGCAGTTAACCTTGCACGAAATATTATCTAAAGTTAAAGATAATTTGAATTACCAACTAAACAAGAATGGAGTAGATTTAATTTCCGAAAAAGCGGGAGGAGAATTAAAATCGGATTACTCCAAATTATCTGCATTTCTTTTCCATATTCTGAAATTTGCAATTCATTCTACGCCTTCCGGCAAATTGTATTTACGGTCGTACGAACAAGAAAACAAAGTGTTTATCGGATTGCGGGATAACGAAGATAATATTTCACAAGGCTTTCTGGAAAAATTGAATTTGGCATTTGCAACAAAAGAATTGACAGACAGTAATAATATCGGAATACCGGAAATTGTTATTAAACTTTCCCGCAAGCTCTCAAGTATTCTGGAAATAAAAACGGAAATTATTTCAACAAACAATTTACCCTTTGAATTTGCGTTTGTTTTACCTAAGAATTTGCAAACGGGTTTATTAAATGAGCAAACAAAAACCGGCTTAACCGGATCGCCGGTTAAAAACATTACAAATACTAAACCGGAAACCGTGAATAATCATATTCAGGATACAAAAACAATAGAGTATGAAAGTGCGGCTAAGAATAACAATGGCAAGATTGACCTAAGTAATTTGTCATGTTTATATTTTGAGGATCAGTTAGACTCGCAATTGTTGTTCAAAACTCAATTTAAAGACCTTAAACATCTTGATGTTGTTTCAAGTTTGGAAGAAGCCCTTCCGCTTTTAGAAAAATCCAAGTTCGATTTTATTGTAATGGATATAAATCTTGAAGGAAAATTTAATGGAATGAACGCGCTTAAAATTGTTAGAAAATTTGAAGAATTTAAAAATACTCCTGTAATTGCTGTTACCGCTTATGATCTTCCGACCGAGCACGCAAAATATTTGAGTCTTGGCTTTAACGATTACCTGCCAAAACCTTTTTTACGAGATGATGTTTTACAATCCCTAAAGAAAATCTTATAATTTCATCTTACTTTTTATTTCCGCATTTAATTTTTCCCTTGATAAGAATAATTATGTTTTTTAATTTTACCATACAAATGTATGGTATTTATAATTCCATTTTTATTTCCACTATGTAACTCACGTGCCGGAGGTGTAAGGAAAATAAAGTGTCGCTTTGTTTTTGGTACGCTGATTTGCACTGATTATTTATGATGAAAAAACAGTAAAATCATAACTGACCTTAAATGATTTGCATCCCATTAAAATATGAAACAAAATAGTCAAAAAATAAAAGCGTAATCTATGAAAACACAATTAACACAAACCCAGCAGAAAATACTCGATTTTATAATCGATAAAAAAGCCGAAGCAAAAGTTCCTACGCTTGCCGAAATTGCTGAACATTTCGGTTACCGCAACCGCTCAACCGTACAGCAGCATTTGCAGGCAATTGAGAAAAAAGGATATATCAAACGTAATCCAAAGATTTCGCGGGGAATTGAATTGCTTACGGGAGATAAATTTTTTATTCCCCGACCCGTTTTGGGCGAAGTAGCCGCCGGCAATCCGCTTACCATCTATCCCGATGCAATTGAGACGATCGAATTGCCCACAATTGCACGTATGCCGCGGGATTCGTTTCTTCTAAAAGTAAAAGGCGATAGTTTAAAAGATGCCTATATTTTCAGCGGTGATGTGGTAATTGTTGACCCGAATTTAGAACCGGCAAATGGTAAAATAGTGGTTGCAATTTTAGATGATGCGGCAGTCGTAAAAAGATTTTTCAAAAGATCAAAAGCAATTGAATTACATTCGGAAAATCCCGAATACGAACCGATAATTATTAAAAAAGATTACGAGAATTTTAAATTGGTCGGCGTGGTTGTTGGCGTTTATAGGAACATGAATACAAATGTAGAGACGTTGCACGCAACGTCTCTACCACGGCAAAACGGATAAAACAAATGTCATTGCAAAACGGATAAAACAAATGTCGTTATTTAAAAACAAATACCGCGTAGAAACAACGCGTTTGCAAAATTGGAATTACGGACGGAACGGCAAATATTTTGTAACAATTGTTACAAAAAATCGCGAACATTATTTTGGTAAAATTGTTAATAAAAAAATGCAATTTACAGAAATCGGAGGAATTGCCGATAAATATTGGCGTGAAATACCTGAACATTTTCCGTTTGTTGTATTGGATGAATTTTGCGTGATGCCCAATCATATTCATGGTATTGTTGTGATTGATAATGGTAATATCCGTAGAGACGTTGCATGCAACGTCTCTACGGATATGCCGAATATATCAAAATCAAATAAAATGTCGATCATTTCACCGAAATCCGGTTCATTGTCAACAATTATACGTTCATTCAAATCGGCGGTAACAAAATTTGCCAATGAAAATAATTATAATTTCGGATGGCAATCACGGTTTTATGATCATATAATTCGAAATGAAAAATCATTAAACCGGATCCGGGATTATATACGGAACAACCTGGAAAATTGGAATATTGATAAATTTAATTTGTAAAAATAAAATTAAAAAATTGTATAATAATCTCTATAAAATTGTTAATGGATTATATATTTTTGTCTCAAACAAGGAGGGAAAATTATGCCGACTAAATATATAGCATACCTCAGAACTCCACTAGGACAAATAAAAATAACTGCCGATGATAATGCCGTTAATTCCATCCTCTTTGTTTTTGATGATACGGAAATGGAAGAGGAAAATATTAATTCTGTATTGACTCAATGCAAAAACGAACTTGGCGAATACTTCGCCGGTAAACGGAAAAAGTTTGACGTTCCGGTCTATCAAGAAGGGACAGAGTTTCAGCAAAAAGTTTGGACTGAGCTAATTAAAATCCCTTACGGTAAAACAGTTTCGTATAACGATCTTGCAAAAGCATTGGGAAATGTAAAATCAATCCGGGCGGCCGGTGCCGCAAACGGGAAAAACCAAATCTCGATCATTGTTCCGTGCCATAGAGTAATTGGCAGCGATGGTAGTCTAACCGGTTATGCGGGCGGACTGTGGCGCAAAGAGTGGCTGCTGAAACACGAAGCAGAATATTCCGGGAAAGAAATACAGATGGAGATGTTTTAGAATTTGAAAAAGAAATTACTACAATTGGGATAAAACCGAATAATTATATTAATTCAATTGGTAAAAGAAAAAGTTAACTTTGTAATTACAATTAAATGACATCAAACAAAGTGAGATACATGAGTATCAACGACCATAGTTAATTCCTTATTTTTTTAATTAGTCGCATGAATCTATTATGTATTACCAAAGCGAAATAACCTTAAAACCCCGTCCCCGCGGGTTCCATATAATTACCCGCGAAATTGAAAATGCTGTTCCGGAACTAGACAAAATCAAAATAGGCATTGCGAATATTTTTATCAAACATACTTCGGCTTCGCTTACAATTAACGAAAATGTTTCTCCCGAAGTTAAAACGGATATGCAGCATTACTTCAACAAACTTGTTCCGGACGATCTGCCTTACTTCGAACATACGCTCGAAGGACCGGATGATATGTCGGCACATATTAAATCTTCCATGCTGGGATATTCTTTAACTATTCCCATTACAAACGGCAGACTAAATCTCGGAACCTGGCAAGGAATTTATCTTTGTGAGCATAGAAACCACGGCGGAGCGAGAAGGCTTGTTGTAACCGTAATGGGGGAATAGATTCCGGCACTATACGATAAAAAGCACACTATCGTATAAAAAACTTGAAAAATGTATGATAGTATCCTATATTTTAATGCAAATTTATACGATAAGGGAAATTCTTATGGGTTTGTTAAAAAATGAGTTGTTACGATTTAATCCTTGGTGGGATGATGAGTTCCCGGGAAGCTTTATTAAACGTCCGGTGTATGTGAATTTTTTCTCCAAAAATTTATCCAACAAAGATATCATCATCTTAACGGGGTTACGGCGTGCAGGTAAAACATCGTTATTAAAAATGTTTATTAAAGCACTTCTTAACGAAGTGGAAAAGGAAAAAATATTTTATGCGTCGTTAGATTCAATAGCATTGGAAAAATATTCGATAGCCGAGCTTCTGAATGAATACCGGAAACTACACAAAATTTCTTTGAGCGAAAAAATTTATCTTTTTTTCGATGAAATAACTTACAGGAAAAATATCAGCTTGGAATTGAAAAATTTATATGATTCCGAAAATGTGAAATTATTTGTTACCTCATCTTCGGCATCTTTGTTACAAGAAAAAAATGCTTACTTAACCGGTCGTGCAAGGATTTTGGAAGTATTCCCATTGGATTTTAACGAATATCTTGCATTTAAAAAAATCAAAATCAAAAGATCCGAAAGTTATTTAACCGAATCTTATTTTGAAGATTTTATGCAAACCGGAGGAATGCCGGAGTATGTTCTTACCAACGATGTGAGTTATCTCGATAACCTGATTGATAGTATTCTTTACAAAGATATAGCAGGATATTACGGGGTTAGGGATATGACTTTATTAAAAGATTTTTTCAGACTATTAATGGAAAGAACAGGCAAGCAACTATCGATAAGTAAGGTTTCTAAAGTGTTGGATATTTCCGTAGATACCGTCAGGCGTTATTTTGATTATTTTTTACGCACATATTTAATTTTCGCTATTGAACGTTGTGGAAAACTAAATGAAAGATTAAAAGCGCCGAAAAAAATTTTTTCAATTGATACGGGCTTGAAATCTTATGTGTCTGGTTTTCACGATAAAGGGTCTTTGTTTGAAAATTTGGTTTTTTTAAAAATTAAAAAATATAATCCGTGCTATGTTTATCAAAATGGCATTGAAATCGACTTTTATTTTGATGGTAAATTGCTTGAAACTAAGTATTTTGGGAAATTAAATGCCAAGCAGAAAAAATTATTTGATTTTTTTCCCGCAAAAGAAAAAATAATTGTAGATGATGTTGGGGGATATTTAAAATTGAAGTAAGAAAATCCGAACAAATTGTATATGTTATTTATTTGTTTAATTTTGAATAAAGAGGTAAAATGATC
>JALSTI010000236.1 GCA_026983795.1 Melioribacteraceae bacterium | reverse complement strand
GCAAGAATTTCGTACGAACACATAAATAAACATTTTGCCGGCACCACATTCTTAACGGTAATGGTTGAAGGAAAGAAAAACGATGCAATTAAGGATCCTAAAATACTCCGCGAAATGGATAGTTTAGAAACTTTTCTCGGTAAATTGAAACATGTCGGTTCAACTCTTTCTATTGCCGATTTTATTAAACGAATGAACAAAGTACTTCATGCGGATTCGGACAAGTATTATTCAATTCCCCCGGACACTATTACACAAACGGGAATTGACTGGGTAAAAGTGAACGGCAAATGGATTGAAAAGAAGGTAAAATTCAAAGTCTCCGGCCAAGAATTGATTGCCCAATATCTTCAGCTTTACGAAATGTCGGGCAAACCCGATGATTTGTCGAATATGGTAGATTATAATTATAAAACTTCCAGAATTAACGCATTTATAGATACCGAATCGTCAAATATATTAAGAGAAATAGACCGCAAAACAAGAAGTTATATTAAAAAGAATTTTAAAAATGCGAATGCGGAATTAACCGGCACTTCGGAATTATTCCTTGCAATTAACGACTTGGTAGTTAAGGGGCAATTTAAAAGTATTATAGTTTCACTTTTATTGGTTATAACGGTTACTTCCATTGCCTTTAAGTCAATTAAAATAGGTTTGTTTAACGGCATTCCCCTTTTCTTTGCAATGATTTTCAATTTCGGGTACATGGGTTGGTTCGGAATTGACTTAAATATTGTAACAATGTTAACTTCGTCAATAGCAATAGGCGTTGGCGTTGATTATGCAGTACATTTAATTCATCGATACCGTTTCAATTACGAAGAAGGGAAAGAAGAGTTAAGTATGAAAAAGACAATCGATGAAGCGGGTGTTCCAATATTTATTAATGCGTTAACGGTCGGATTGGGTTTTGCCATAATGCTCCTTTCAACATTTATGGGCGTAAGACACATGGGATTACTGATAACAATAGCAATGTTTACATCTTGCTTCGGCGCTATTGCAATTTTACCGACAATTTTTCTAACATTTAAACCAAAAATTTTTAAATCTAAACGAGGTTAATCATGAAATGGATTTTTTCCGTTTTATTCGTTTTTATTTTCTCTTCCACTTTCTTTGCAAATAATTTAACAGGAAGAGAAATTATGGAGAAAGCCCTGAATAAAACAACATGGGATTATATGCAAGGTAAAGTAGAGTTGATTCTGATTAATTCTTCGAACCAAAAAAGAATCCGGAAAATTATTATGTACAGCAGAAAACGGAATAAAGACGAAAGTGATATGTTGATGAAATTCATTTATCCAGCCGATGTAAAAAACACGGCGTTTCTAACTATAGAACATAAAAACACCGATGACGACCGGTATTTGTATCTGCCGGCGTTAAGGCGGGTAAAAAGAATCGCTTCGAGCGGAAAAGGAGGAAATTTTATGTCCTCGGATTTTACTTATTATGATATCGGAAAACCAAAATTGAACGATTGGAAGTATAAACGGCTTGAAGACGAAAAAGTTAACGGATACGATTGTTACAAAATTGAATGCACTCCTGTTGATAATTCGATTATGGAAGATACAGGATATAAAAAAATAATCAGATGGATAAGAAAGGATATTTTTGTTACTATAAAATCTTTATACTACGATACCGGTAACAGGGAATGGAAAGTACTTGAAGTTCCGGAAGTAAAAAAAATCGGTAACGTTTGGTTTCAAACCGATATGATTATGAAGGATTTACAAACATCTCATAAAAGTGAAATGATTTTTACCGGCATCGAAATAAACAAGCCTGTTCCGGAGGATTTTTTCTCTAAACGGTATTTGCAAAGAATTCATTAATATTTATACGGAAAATGAAATCATTAACAAAAATATTTTTAGTATTTCTATTTATTTCTACTTGCGGTTTTGCGCAAGGTTTGGATATTTCCGGTTATTTGAAATTTTTCGCTCACCCTAATCTTAATTCACCTTATAAATTCGACCATTTGGGAACCAGACTCCAGACGAATTTTTCTTATAATTTAGGCGACTTTGCCGATTTTCGTTCTACACTCGATTTCAACTACGAAGCCACCAAAGTACCGGGACTGTTTAACGAAGCAAGATCAAAAGGAATGACAATTTATCCCGTAGAAGCTTACATCGATCTGTATTGGGATAAACTCGATTTGAGAATAGGTAAACAATTTATTTTTTGGGGTAAGACCGATTGGATTAATCCGACCGATAATCTTAATCCCTGGGACTATCAAAATATAGGTGCGGAAATTGAAGATTACAGAATTGCAGTAACAGCCGTTAAATCCAATCTATACCTTGGTAATTATACTATTGAAGGAATTTGGTTATTACATTTTTTACCGGATAAAATTCCCAACGGAATACCTGATAAAATGGGGAGTTTGAATGTTAATATGTTGCCGGCTGAACTGCCACAAAATAAATTGGGCAATACGGAATTCGCATTTAAAATTTCTTCCGAGATAGCAAACATCGATTATTCGTTAAGCTTTTTCCACGGATTCGATAAAAATCCTACTTATATCTTTAACTTTGCACCGGCTCCCAACCCGCATTTGGAATATCAACAAAAATACCTGCCGGTAAATATTTTGGGCGGTGATTTTATTACTACATTCCACAAATTTGCGTTTAAAGGCGAAGCGGCATATTATTTTACAAAAGATAAAAACGGTGATAATATTTTTATTGAAAATCCCCACTTAAAATATGTTTTGGGAGTGGATTATAATTTTACCGGGAAGTTAAAGTTTAGTCTGCAATTTATACAAGATATACTTTTTAAGTATGATCCCGCTAAAGAAAAAGAAGGTTGGGAAAAATTACATAATCCGTTTCCCGATATAAAAAGCAAATCCGCCTCTTCCCTTTCAACAGTTGTTAATTATTCAATCGGAGATTTCACTTCCTTTCAGTTAATCGGTGTTTTAAATTTTAAAAACCTCGATTATTTTATTTTACCGATTCTGAATTACGGTTTGGCAGATGGACTAAACATTTATGCGGGAGCAACTTTATTCGGCGGACCTTCTAAAAGCCCTTTCGGGAGATCTAAAAAAGGAAAGCGTGCATTTCTCGAAATAAAATACAGTTTTACACTTTAATTACTTTGACTTCCAGGAATTTTATTCAGTGCTAAACACCTTCTCATTCCCCGGTAAAAATAAATCTACTTTTGTATTATACAAATCTTAATTCTTAATCCCAAAATTCAAATTCCGGCTTAGCCTTTGCAAAATAAACAGTAATAGTTTCAAATTGTTCTATACATAAAATTTTACTTTTTATCTAACCGCTGCAATGTATAAAATTTTTGAAACTTGATATAAACTTTAGTTTTATAAAGGATGAAAAGAGTTCAATAAAATTTGCCGGATTTACTGATAACCAACAATATTTTTAACAAGTAAAGGGAGGATAAAATGTGGCAAGGCTGGGTTAACGGAATTTTGGGTGTTTACTTGTTTATAGTAGCTTTTATCGGTTACGGCGAAACAGGAAATATGTGGAACAGTTTAATTGTTGGTATCATCGCCGCAATTGCCGGTTTTTTGATGGTTAAAGAAAAACCGTGGGAAGGATGGATTTGCGGAATTGTAGGCGTTTGGTTAATTATTGCAGCTTTCATTCCTTCTGTTGTTGGAACAACCGCAAATACCTTAAGCTGGATTTTGAGCGGTTTGTTATTAATGATCAGCGGATTTGCCGCTCTCGGTAAAGAGGTTACCACTACTCATCATGGCGGGGCTCATGCACATTAAAATTTTTATTCGTTGTTAAGAGTACTCTTAAAACCAACAGCGGTTAAGCCGGGGACGACCCGGCTTTTTTTATACTATTTCAATCTCAAGATCCGAAAATGCTTCTTCCAGACGTTCGCGAAATTCTTTTAACACTCCGCTGATTACAACATTTGAAACTATAGTACAGCAAGCATGCTGCGAATGGATGTCATTTTTTATTGCAACTAATTTCTTATGCTTTTTACTGTATGTTAATTTTTCAATCAAATTTAATTGCGAAAGCGTGAGTCCCGTTTCCTTTTCAACAACACTGTTGAAAATTTCGTTTATTTTATCTGCCATTTCTTTATCCATATTTATATTTTAGTAAAGTAATATTAAAAAATCAATTATTTTTTTGTCCGGAATAAATATGAAACACAAATGGGAAAAGGATAAAATTTTTGAAACCGGAAATAACGGCTCCGTTGATTTTAAATTTGACGATAAAGTAGCTAACGTTTTTGAAGATATGCTTCACCGTTCCATACCCGGTTATTCGAATATTATTTCCATGATTGGTATGTTCACAAAACTACACGCAAAACCAAATACAAATCTTTACGATCTGGGAACTTCGCTGGGTGCCGCTGCGCTGGTTATGACTAAAAATTCAACGGGCAAAAATTGCAAGATTATTGCCATAGATAACTCACAGCCGATGATTAATAAATGCAAGAAATATTTAGCGACAGAAATTAATAACGGAATTGTTAATTTAATTTGCGAAGATATTTTACAAACAACTATTACCGATGCATCCGTCGTAGTTTTAAATTTCACTTTGCAATTTATTCCTTTGGAGCAAAGGGAAAAACTGATAAAAAATATTTACGAAGGTTTGGTGAAGGACGGAATATTAATTCTTTCGGAAAAGATAAAATTTGAAAACAGCATAACCAATCAAACCCAAATAGATTATTATCATAATTTTAAAAGGTTTACCGGATATTCCGAACTGGAAATCAGCAGGAAGCGCGACGCATTGGAAAACGTGCTGATACCGGAAACGAAAACAACGCATTTTAACAGACTTTACAATGCAGGATTCGAATCGATAAACCAGTGGTTCCAATATTTTAATTTCGCATCATTTATAGCAAAAAAATGAATCTTGAAGACCTTTTCAAAATCGAAACCGGCAATAAATTATTATTCAATCTCTTTCAACAAATTAAACCGGATTTGCAAATTGCCCTTCAACACGGCGATTGGTCGAGGTGGTATAAATTACTAAAATCGTTTCCAAAAATAAATCCGTCAAAAATCGAATTCGGGAAAGTCATAAAAATCGGGTCGTCGAACGATTTGGAAAATAATAGACGGGATGAATTCAAGGAGAAATTAAAAACGTTGATGCCTTGGAAAAAAGGGCCCTTTGATTTATTTGATATTTATATCGATTCCGAATGGCGTTCGGATTTTAAATGGGAAAGATTAATAAATCATATAAAACCGTTGGAAGGTAAAACGGTGCTGGATATCGGCGCCGGCAATGGATACCACATGTTCAGGATGTACGGCGAGAAGGCCGGGATGGTCATCGGTATTGATCCGTATTTACTTTATGTCGTTCAATTCCTTGCGATAAAATCATTTGCCGGAAATATTCCCGTTTGGCTGTTTCCACTTAAACTTGAACGGTTTAATACTAAATTTCTAAAATTTGATACTATCTTTTCAATGGGCGTAATTTATCATCAACGTGCTCATTTGGATCATCTTAAAAAAATTAAATCGTTATTAAAACCCGGCGGTGAATTGGTTTTAGAAACATTAGTAATTGATGAAAAATACGGCGATTTGATTATTCCTAAAGGCAGATATGCTAAGATGAGAAATGTTTGGGCTTTGCCTTCCGTACCTGCGGTAATAAATTGGCTTAAAGAAACCGGCTATTATAAAATTAAAGTTGTTGATGTAACCAAAACCACAGTAAAAGAACAACGAAGAACCGGATGGATGGATTATGAATCGCTCGAGCAATTTCTAAATCCTGATGATCACAATTTAACGGTCGAAGGATATCCTGCACCGCAAAGGGCAATATTTATCTGCTCGCACTAATTTACTTTTTGAAGTATTCTTAATTTTCAACTATATTGCAAATATAATTTTGAGAGGGAAAGATGAAAAGATCGCAAATACAAATAGGAAAAATAAAAGGTATTCCGGTAGGCTTGGATTATTCATGGTTCCTTGTATTTATTTTAGTCACTTGGATTCTTGCTGCGAGTTATTTCCCCGCTCAATATAAAGGCTGGTCGGCTATGGCATATTGGATTACCGGCTCAATTACTTCGGTTTTATTTTTCGGCAGCGTATTATTACACGAATTGGCGCATTCGGTATTTGCGGTTAAATATGATATTAAGGTTAGAAGAATTACACTTTTCGTTTTCGGCGGTATTGCGGAAATTACCGAAGAACCTAAAAAACCGTCGCAAGAATTCTGGATTGCTTTGGCCGGTCCTTTAATGAGTTTTTTAATTGCGTTTATAAGTTATTTCATATCAAAAGAGTTCTCTCAATATCCGAAAATATCGGCAGTATTTGAATATTTGTTCGAAATAAATTTTATACTTGCTATTTTTAATTTAGTGCCCGGATTTCCGCTAGACGGCGGAAGGGTTTTTAGAGCCGTAGTTTGGGCGTTTACTAAAAATTTTCAGAAAGCTACTTCAATTGCCGCTGTTGTAGGCAGATTTTTCGGATTCTTGTTTATTCTTTATGGTTTTATGTTAATGATGAAAGGCAGCGTTGTTGACGGTATTTGGATCGCTTTTATCGGATGGTTTTTGGAAAGCGCCGCTTTAGCACAAGTGCAAAGGCAAGTTGTTAGTAAATTGTTAGCCGGACATAAAGTTGCCGATGCAATGAGCAGGTCATACGCTCTATTACCTTCAGATACTACAATTCAAGATTTTATACAAAATAACATGTTATTTAAAAACCGCAGATTTTTTATTGTGGAAGAAAACGGCGAAAACATCGGATTTTTTACAATTCACTCTATGAATGAAGTTCCGAAAGAAAAATGGGATACCGTTACGGTAAAAGAAATTATGACTCCAATAAGCGAAATGAAGAAAACCACTCCGGATTTCCCTTTGTTGGAAGCTCTGAAAGAAATGGATAAAGATGGAGTAAATCAATTACCCGTGTACGAGGATGGAAAAATTATCGGAATTTTAAGTCGTGAAAATATTATTACATATTTACACACAATGCACTTAAACAGTTAACTCGCGCGTTGGTTTGCTTTAATTTGAAAAACCTAAAAGTTTTGAGCAAATTTATACAGCCGGAGAATAAGTCACTTGTCTACCGGCAAAATCATACTTTAAAGAATTTAGGAAATCTTATCGTTACCATTTCGCTAATTGTATTAATCAGCATATCAAAATCGTATAAGCCGATGTTGATTACCGCATGATAAAGTAACGGATCGTCTATATCTTTATGAAAATGATTTTGGAAATACTCCGCGCGGGCTTTATCTTCGTGGGCTATCATTTTTTCGGCATCTTTTTTAGAAATATCAAAAATTCTTTGCACTTCCTCTATGCGGCTGTTCAAGGGAGCTACTAAACGGATATGAAACGTGTTTTTAAGTCCCGCAGTAACAAGGTTTCCTCCCCTGCCGACAATTATAACGTTTCCCATTTCGGCTAATTTGAAAATTGTGCTGGAAGTTTTGTGTAATAATTTCAATATCGGCGGGTGAACTTTTAACAATTCGTTCAGCATGGAATTCATAGTTGACATCTTCTCTTCGGTCATAAACTTGTTCAATCTTTCCGGCAAATCGTGATCGTTTAAGACTTTATCGATCAAGTTTTTATCGAATACCGCCCAATCGCCCAAATCGTCAATTTTAAGTTTGTTAAATTTTTGTACAAGCGCATTGCCTATTTTCACTGTATCTATACCGCACTGACGTGAAATAGTTAAACAAGGACCCGGTTTAATTTTTTTTCGCGAAGAAGTGTCTTCCATAAGTTTGGTATGCGATTCAACATATTTCCTAGCCTTTGCAAGCGAGCCTGTTAGTTGCATAGGAAACTCCTTTTTTTGTTGATGAATGAAATTATCTATTTGAAATTCATAATTTTCATTCCGCTGCATAATTATATAAAAAAGAATCAACTATTCAAATTTTATTTTACAATTATAAACATGTTTCTATCTCAATTTAAATAAGATAGGAATAGAAACTTGTACTTTTACAGGTTTACCTCTTTGTTTTCCCGGTTTAAATCTGGTTGCAAGCACGGCACGCAAAGCTTCCTCGTCGCAGCCGGCTCCAATGCCTTTAATTACTTCCGCTTTTGTAACAATACCTTTTTCGTTAACAAAAGCGCGAATATATACTTTGCCTGAAACACCGGCTCTTTTAGCAATTTCGGGATATTTAATTCTTTCTTGAATTCCTTTTATTCCGCCTATCGGTTCGGGCATTTCTTCAACCGCTACAAAAAACACAGGCTGTTTTTCTTCTTTCGGTTCGCTTGGCGGCGGAGGCGGCGGAGTTGTAACTTTCGCATTTACGTCCAATTCAGTCGATTCAATTTCAACATCTTCCAAAACTTCGTCAGTAGGTGCCTCTATCGGGATTACCGGTTTTGGCGGCGGAGGAGCCACGTTCTCTTGCTTTGTGTTTATTATATCTTCTACTTGTACTAATTCCTGAGGCGGTACAAATTTTTTCTTCTGGTAATGAACATCCGGGAAATACTTAAATGCCGCAATCATTAAAACTAAAGCAATAATTATTCCTATCTCACAACAACGCCTGTACTTTCTTCTTAAATCCGCTTTCGGATTTTTCTTTAATGCCATTTTTTCCTCCCAAGCCTCCGGACTTGCAAAATGGCTTTTATTGTTTTTTCTAATTGTTATACATTAATTTTTGGAAATAAGTGCCATTTTTGTAAACGCACACGGTTGTAAAATAAGTTTTCTTGAAAAGTATAAGACTTTGATTTTTTATAATTTTCACAGAAGAAATTGGACACGGATTTTCCGGATATACTAAATAACCGCGGATTTTATTGTTTTTTAATTTAATGTGATTCTGCGTTT
>JALSTI010000235.1 GCA_026983795.1 Melioribacteraceae bacterium | reverse complement strand
TATCGGCAAGCGTAACCGCTGTTGTAATTGAGTAATAACATTAAGTTCCGAACCTGGGATTTACAATATTATTATAAATCGAGCCGAAACTAAAGGATATTCCGACCGAACCGAAATATTCATATTGAGTTTCCAGTTCCCTTCTTTGAAGAAGGACTTCGTCAATGGTAGCATTTTTACGCGCTAATGATATTTGATTGTGAATTCTTGAGTAGGAACCTGTTATACTCAAACGAAATCCCTTGAATAAATTCAATCTTATTCTGGTTTCCAATTCAATAGAGTTCATGGAAAATTTATGCATAAAGTTCCGCTCGGTTAATGTTGCCGATACGGTTCCCCACTGTTTAATAAATATAGCCGATACTGCAATACTTTGTTCCAACAAATATTCTTTAGTTTTGAAATAAACAGTCTCTTCCAAATATTTATTATAATTACCGCTTAATTTGTATGCGAATCTGAATTGTTTATTATTCGATTCGTTGTACTTAAAAAGATTATATTCTATACCCGGCGCAACACTTAAACCCAAATCAATATTTCTAAAAGTTGAAGACCTGCCGGTAACCCAAATACCCCAAGACCAATGATCGTCAATTGCCGGAATGATTGCGGAATAAAATCCGTAACCCCTTGTAATATTTTTAATAACCGAATCGTTAAACTTAAAATTACTTTCACTGTAGTTTCCTCTTAAAGAGAGTTTGATTTTAAGGTCTTTAACAACCCGGTTAGCAGAAAAAGACGTCCAAAGTCCTAAAAAGTCGGATGATTCCTGTCCATTTAAGAAAGAATTCAAATTGAAACTGTAAACCCAAAAATTCCATTCATCTGTAATTTTTTTCTTCTTTTCGTTTTTATTATTAAAAGTAATATTAATTTTACCGGCAATGGGAGTTTTAGAAACGTATTTGATAAGTCCTAATTTTAAAACATGTACAAGATTTCGTCTGTTTAATTCATCGGAACTAAAACTTTCTTCGGAAAATTTAAGAGTATCGTTAACACCGTTAAATTTGTTTTTCCCGAAAAAGAGAACAGTATTCATTTTACCGCCGCTTCCGGTTTTTTCTTTAGATATCAATACGTGAACATCGGCTTCGTTACGGTCCCAAACAAAATTAACAAATTGAATTTTCTCTTTAAGGTAATTTAAGTCGCAACCGGAACAATCTATGTAAACTTTAGGAGCATCTTTTTTTATTGCCAATTGAGTTGTTTGTGTATAAATTTTAAAAGGGAAGAGAATAATTGAAAAAATAAGAATACGAATAAAATTATATAAATAATTATTCATTTTTTGAAAGATTTTTATTTACAATTTTATATAATTAAACTTATAAATTTCTCAAATGACAAACAATGTATTTAAATAGTATTAAAATTAAAATTGGAGTGGATTTCTTGATAAAAACAATTAATACTTTAGAATACTGCCTCCGATAAATTCCCTTAGAACAGAATCCTGAGGAACCGGTGAGTCATCGAGTACGCCTTCAACGGAATTTAACATATTATATATCCTTTCCGATCTTACAAAAGCGTCTTCCCTTAAAGGGTTCCCTTTATATTCTTCTTTCCATTCTTTGAAACTATCTAATAATTTTGGTTTATATAAAGCAATTTCGTAAGGCATGGCGCTGTTAATTATAAAGTCTGCCGTATTACTGTAGGGAATTATATTTCTTAACTCGCTTGCTCTCACATAATGCCAATGTTCCAACGTTTGCTTAGGATTGTAAGCACGGTGGACCGAATCCCTTAACATTCTTCTAATCATTCGAATATCCGTCCATTGAATATATTTTCCGTCAACGCCCTTCATTTGCAATAGCGGTTCCAGATACAGTTTGAATTTTAAATTGTCAGGAATATCTTTACTGAATTGAGGATACAAACCATGCAAACTATCGATTAAAAGAATTTCCCCTTTTTTAAGCTGCATTGGAGTTTGATTTAAGTAACGCTTCCCTTCTTTAAAATCGTAATAAGGAATTTTAACTTCTTTCCCTTCACTCAATAATTTTAAGTGTTGATTAATTAATTCCAAATCTAATGCTTGAGGGGTTTCAAAATCATAGTCACCGAATTCATCTTTAGGGTGGAGTTCAAGATCAAAGAAATAATGGTCCACATTTAAGGGCACAAAGCTTAAACCTTTTTTCTTTAATCTCTGTTCAAGTTTTATTGTAGTAGTAGTTTTACCCGACGAAGAAGGTCCGCTAACGAAAACCATTTTAAGGTTGTTTATTCTATCAATAATCATTTCCGCCGCCATATTTAGATCGTCTTCGTAAGCGGCTTCGGATTCATGAACAATATGCGGAAATTCACCGTTTTTAATTCGTTCGTTCAATAACTCAACTTTATGAAGATTATGCGAAACTGCCCAATCCAACACATGCCAAATTTTTGCCCAAGGAATATTCTCCGATGCTTCCGAAGCAACCCTTGCTGCCTCTTTGCGTTTTTTATTGCGTTCATCGCGGTAAAGTATATACTCTTTAGCAACTTTAGCGTGACCGTTTTCAATTAATACTTTTTCAACAATATCCTGAATTTCTTCAATGTTCGGTTTGTCGTTTTCGTTATACTTTGATTCCAATATTTTTATAACTTCATCGGCTAAAAATTCCGCTCTGTTTTTATCCCTGCCTCCAACGGCAACTGCCGCCCGGTAAATAGCATTCATTATTCTCTCTTTTTTGAACGGAACAATCGCCCCGCTTCTTTTAATAACATATTTTATTTTTGCCATAATTCTAACTTCCAATTATTCAACAATAAAATTTATTAAAACTTTCCAAAGGATTTAAATACATCAGCAAAAACTTTTTTAACCGCTTTTGCACTTTTTAATAATCCCGCATTATTTCTACTTGCGATTATTTTATTGAGTTTATAAAGGTTAGTTTTTTCTTTTTGTATGGAAGAATTAATAAATGTTAAGTTTTTCTTATTCATATTAAAAATTTTATTATTTAACTTTTCAATATTTACATCTTTCCAAATTCTATTCAGTCTTGCAGCTAATTCCTTGTAAAACAACCATTTTTCAGCAGCAATGTTTTTCCCTTTATCTTCTGTTACAGAACGGACTAACTTTTCCACCGGTTCATGAAATTTTATCAAATTATCAATAAAATATGGCAGTCCATTTCTTTTACGTAATCTCATTTGAATAATTCTAACCGGTTCCAATGTTTCATGAACTTTTTTGAGGTTATTGGACTTTAATTGTTTTTCTGCCGACTTAAAAATTTCATTCATATTTTCAAAATCGGCATTCCAAAGGGAATCTATAAAAAAGTACTTCTTATAACTGTGTTTATACTTTTCCCAGAAAGATTTCAAACTCTTAAAAGCGGTTAATGCTTTTGAGTAATTACCGGTAGAAGTGTAAGCCAAAACCGGTATATAAAATTGGTCTAACTTAGCCATTGACCTGAGAATATCAAAAGTTATCACCGGATAAAGCACATTGTTCCATTTATTATAACCGTTTTGATTCAAATGCAAGCCGTCTTTTTTAAATAAATCTTTTTCCGGTTTTCCATTATCCGTTAGTAATGTTTTGGAAATATCAAGATAATATAGCTTCTCCAGGGTTGAACAAAAATCTTTGATTAAATTATTTGCCTTTCTCATATTTTCCCAAAATTTCCATCTGTTTAAGCTGGGTTTTATTGAAATAAAAATGATTTTTGTTTCCGGAAGCGAGTCGGAAACGATTGAGACAAATTTTTTATAATCGTTTAATACTCTTTCCGGACTTTTTCCGGCAAATATATCATTATCACCGGCATAAAAAACAATCATTTTGGGTTTATATTTTAATACCAAATTATTGCTAAAATAATTCACATCGGAAATATGCGAACCGCCGAATCCCCTGTTTATTATTTTATATTTAGGAAATGCTTTATATGATTTCCACATTCTTATGCTGGAGCTGCCAACAAACAGTAATGCATCATTCGGGAACCAATTCTTTTCATCAAGTAATTTGAACGATTGGATCTCTTTTGCAAACCGGTAAGGATCGGGATCTTTAATTTGAGCGGTTACTTTTTTAACGGGAAAAATCCAGATAACCAATAGGGCAAAAAGTGCGAGCGTCGCTTTATATTTCATACTATCCTTCATGTTTTACTTTAAATCCCTTTAACATCCAATTTTTAGCAAGCACCAAACTAATTGGAGTAATTATTGCAATTAATCCGTAAATAAACCACATAAATCCCGTATGCATTTCCGATGGCGGAACACCTTTGGGACAATACTTTTCCAAAAACCAACCGGAATAGAACCCCGTAAAGACTTTATCCAAAAACCAAGGAAACTGACCTACGCCCATGTACAAACCTACTTTACCTTCGGGTGCAATTTCGGCAATCCATTGTAAAAATCTTGGCGACCACATAGCTTCGCCGATTGTCATCATTAAAACATATAACAGAAACATATAAACATTTGGTCCTATTGTTAAAAGGAAGGTAGGAATTGCCATTACAAATGTTCCGTAAATCATCATTTTATAAACGTTAGCTTGTGCGGTTAAACCGGCAATTAAAGGTGTAAGTATAAATATTAAAATAGGATTCAGGTTCGAGAAGACCTCAAAATATTGACTGACCAGAGTTCCTTGAAATGCCCTGTCTAAATAATAAGGAAGAGTTAACCAATTATGAGCGAATAAGGTTTGCACGGGAACTAAAATAAATATGAAAAATGTAAATCTTTTATCCCGGAAAGGATGGTAAGGTCTTCTTTTCAAATAATCAATTACGGCAAGGATAACCATAATAACAAATAAAATAAAAGCTACATCAACTCGTGCATCCAAACCAAATAATTTATAATCATATATTCTGTTAATTTGGTTTTTCACTCCGAAACCGGACAACAAGAAAAACGCAACAGCTAAAACAGAAAATATGATAAGAAACGTATTATTTATTTTTATATCAGGTTTAACTACTTTTTCTGTTTCATCTTCCTCTTCTATCTCAACTCCTTTTTCTTCCAATTCTTTATTTTCTTTTTCAACCCTTGCAACCGCATCTTTGTCTGTTTTTTTATTTATAAGCCATAACGTAATTAATAATGAAACCGCCGTTAAAACAACATAAACCCAAAAAACCGCGGTTAATCCGTTCGGAGGGAAAATGTTAGTAAACGCATGCCTTGTTGTGGAGGAAATAAATCCGGAAAGGAACGCACCTAAATTCATAAATCCGTAAATAACTGCATATCCCATTGCAGCTGTTTTTTTGTTAGTATAGCGTTTAACTCCCGCATAAGCTGCAGGTTGGAACAAACCGTAAGCGAGAACCATTATCAACAACCCGCCGGTAAGTGTAAAAAACATTGGGGACCATAAACCATTACTAAAACCCAAGGTACCTGACAGCGCAACGAAAATTCTACCAACAAGCATTGCGATGAAAGCCAGAGCGAGGGATGCCCGGACGCCTAATTTATCGGACCATCCGCCGAGTAACAACATTGCAAATGTTATTCCGCCGGTAACAAAACTATAAACCAATCCGGCTTGCGCGTCGGTTAGTCCAACATTCTCGGAAGAATATTTTCCCAAAATAGTTAAGATACCGAAATATACAAGTCCTTCAATTATATACGGTATATTTATTCCCCATAACGCTTTGGGGGCTTTAACAAATGCGACAAAAGTTTCAGCCAATTCTTTAAATGCATCTTTAACAACATCCGTAAACTTCCTACCGGTTTTTACAGATTCATTTTGAGTATTAGTATCAGACATTAATTTCTCCTAATTTGTTAAATGATATTAACTTCAGGTATTAATAATATGCCAAATTTTTGTTTTACTTCCTTCTGAATATTTTTTGAAAACTTATATACTTCATCTCCGGTGGCTTTACCGTAATTAACAATTATTAATGCTTGCTTTTCGTAACAACCAACATTGCCAACTTTCTTCCCTTTATAACCGCAATTTTCAATTAACCAACCGGCGGAAATTTTATATTTATTCTTACCTACTTCAAAATAAACGATACTTTTATATTTTCTTTTTAACGGTAAAAATAATTTCCCGTCTACAACCGGATTTTTAAAAAAACTTCCGGCATTACCAAGTTTACCCGGATCAGGCAATTTACTTTTTCTTATCTCTATTATTTTGTTTCGAATTCCTGATAATGAAATTGCTGAACTATCCACGGATTTAAGCTCTCTATATGTTAAAACCGGTTTTGGAATTTTACTGAGTTTCAATATGACTTCCGTTATTATAAAACGGCCTTTTAGCTCACCTTTGAAAATGCTGTTACGGTAACCGAATTGAATTTCATTTTTATAAAATGTTTTAGTATTTAGCGAATCCAAAAATACTCCGTTAAGCGAATAAAATGAATCCGACAATTCTACTCCGTAAGCACCGATATTTTGAATAGGAGCGGCTCCGACTGTTCCGGGAATAAGGGAAAGATTTTCAACCCCCCAATAATTATTGTCGACGCAAAATTCCACCAAATCATCCCACAAAACTCCGGCGCCGGCTTTTACAAATACATCGTTATCTTTTTCTTCAAGAACTTCGATACCTTGAATATCATTTTTAACAATCAATCCGTTGTAATTTTTAGTAAATAAAATATTACTGCCGGAACCTATTACAAGGATTTCCGAATTGTCTTGCTTAGCAATTTTAATTATTTCTTTTAATTCTTCTACAGATCGGACTTCAACGTATCTTTTGGCGAATATGTCAATTCCAAAAGTATTTGTGTGCTTTAAGGATTGATTTTCTGTAATAACCATAAAGTAAAAATACAAAAATGATCAATGAAATTCGTACTTCCAATCAATTCTTTTAATTGTATTTCCATCGGAACGGAATAACGTCGCTCCCGTGTTGTTTAGGTTATACAGCTTTCCTGTAAATTCTTTTATTATTGTGTTCCGGAGAATACTATCATTTACAACTACATACAAAGGTTTTACTATTTCCAAGATTTTTTTAAAATTTTGAAAAGATATTTTAGAAAGTTCAACAATTAAAACATCCGATTTTAAGTACCGCTTCATTTTATTATTGAACTTCGAATTAACACGTATTAATAAATCGGCAAAAAGAAAAGACGTTTTTCCGTAAACTATCTTTAAGAATACATTTGAATTTTTACTTTTAAATCTTTTATTAATTTTCAGATAATAAAACCTGCAGTTAGATATGTTCAAAGGTTCTTTCGATAAATATTTCTTATTTACCTGAAATTGATCAATTTCGTTTTCCAATAAATAATCTTCGTTATTTAATGAGTCCGGCGGAGGTTTATAAATTACATCAATTGCTTTTTTGTTAAAAAGAAAATTAAAGCCTCCTGTAAGATTTTTATTAACGGAAGTTGCTATGGCATAATTAATTAAATTATGATTTATTCTTTTTAGAAACGGCTCAATTATTCTTTTAGACGGACTAAATTTTTTATCCGCTTTACCGGAATTAACCAGAATAACTTTTCCATCGGGTAATTTTATAAAAGTGGAAAATCCATAACGTAAAGCAAACGGCATTACGCTCAATATTTTTGGCGGTAATAAAACCGCAGCATTAATTTTTGTAAAAACAAAATAATTTGCCGTTAGTAAAACGATTAGCAATAATTTAGAAAATCTGTGATTAAAATACTTCCAAGTTAAAAACAAAAGAATCAATGCAACATAAAAAAGAATTGAATCATAAACGGAAAAGCGATTTATAAAAACGTGGGATATTTTTAATGAGCCCGTAAAGTTAATGAAGTCGAACAAGAGGCTAATCAACAAATAATTTGCAGCCGAAAATACTGTAGCGCCCCACATCCAAACAACGCTTACAACTAAAGAAATTATTCCCAAAGCAAGTATAAAACCAATTACCGGAATTACAATTAAGTTTGCAAATAATGCAATGAACGATAATCTGTTGAAATAATAAAGCGTAAACGGTAAAGTGCCGATTTGAGCAGCAAACGAAATTGCCATGAATAGCAATATTTTATTTAACGTTTGAGAAATATTAAGGGAGTAGAGAAAATTTCTAAAAACCGGATAGAAAATTAAAATTGATAAAACCGCTGAAAAAGATAATTGAAAGCCAGGAGAAAACAATTGATTAGGATCGAATAATAAAATTAAAAAAGCGGCAATTGCCAATGAATTCAATCCGTTTGAACTTCTGTTTGTCAGCTGGGTTAATATAATAATTATCGCCATAATTGATGCACGAACAACAGGTGCATGCGCTCCGGTTATTAATATAAAAATCACTATTCCTATTATTGTTAACAAATATTTAAGCATGTAATTAAACCGGTTAAACAGCACCAAGAATATCAACACTATATAACCGACATGCAACCCGGAAACTGCTAACACATGCACAACGCCCGCGTTCATAAAGTTTTCTTTTACTTTGTAATCCATTTCGCTTCTATCGGCTAATAGTAACCCTTTCAAAAGCGAATAAGATTTATATTCATACAACATTCTAAGGCGTTCGTCTATAATTTTCCTTATGCTAAATATTAAATTTGCAAAACGGTCTACATCGTGAGAGGTAATTCTAAAATTCTCAAAATGATTTACGCTTACTATTGCAGTTATCCCTTTTTCATACAGATATTTTTTGTAGTCGAAATCTCCCGGATTTTTAATGCCGGGCGGTGCATAAAGAAACCCTTTGCATTTAATTTGATTTCCTATTTTTATCTTTTGATACAAATACTCCACTCTTTTCGGATTTTCGTCGGTGATTTTAACCAATATTTTAGCTTTAAGTTTTTCAATTCTGTTTTTAATCATTATAGAATCTGCATCAACTATTCCACTCAAAGTGCCTTTACTCATTAATTGAAAATCGCTTATTGAGCCGAATAAAATTACATCTTTAATTGACGAATTTTTAAACGGGTAATTAACGGCAGAAACACCTTGAGTTTTTAATACTATTACGCCTGACAATAAAGATAAAGTTAAAATTATTAAGTTTTTAATAATATTCGTAGGTAAGGAGCGAACAATTATTTTTAGGAGGATAAAAAATATAATTAAGGAAAGAGCAGCAATGAATAAAATAAATAAAGAAGGTATAAACTTACCAAGAATAATTCCGGTAATAAAAAATATTATAACCGAGATGAACGGATATTTTTTCACTAAAAAATACCGAGTATAGCTTTTTTTATTTGACTTATATTTTTAATCCGTTTCGAAATTTCGCCGGCATTCTTCCCGGCGACAATAGTAATTGCCTTGTTATATGTATGGGTTTTAACGGATAGATCTTCAATATTACCGTGATCCGAACAGAGAAATACATGCATGTTATTTTTTCTGTTCCGAAAAATGTAAAGCAAAAATTCGTCAAGTACTCTTAAACGCTCCTCCAAATCCCCTTTATTTCTACCGTGCCCTAAATGGTCTGTGACGAAATGTTCAAATAATGTAAAATGATTTTTGGAAGCTAAATTCAGTAAATGCTTTGCGGCAGTTTGAGGTTTAATTACCGGAATTTTATAATTAAGTTTTTTCACCCAATATTTATTGTCAATTTCGGCGCTTACCGCGTTCCCTTTTCGTAAATCGGTTTCGTTTCTTAATCGAACTCCGCTTAAAATGCAACTTAATGAAGTAACACTTAGTCTTCTTCTACCGGAATTAATGTATTCAAAAAATACACTTGGATATGCATTAGCAAAAGCAACCTTTTTACCTTTATTGATAAATTCTTGGAAAATATTTTTCTTTTCGATAAACGGTATTAAAGTAGAGTAAGGATACGGTCCAAAATGTTTTCCTATTTTTTTAGGTGCGTTAATTCCGCAAAATATGGAAGTTTGTCCCGTACCGCTTTGAGGTAATCCTTCAATTCCCAAGCAAGCATCCGTAGGAAAGAGAATAGCGTCGCCGGTCTTAATTGTTGAGTTATTTATACTCGGCACGGAAGAAAAATATTTTGTGAATAATTTAAATTCATACTTAAAAAAAGGATTGAATTTAGGGTCCTCTTTTCCAATACCCACGCCGTCTAAAAATATTAGTAAAACTCTGCTCAATTTACAATCTTCATGTTTTGGATTCGACTAACACTGTTACCGGTCCGTCGTTAAATATTTTAACTTTCATCATCGCACCGAAAATTCCATGCTTAACTTTCTCTTCGCCTAAATTTTGTTTAAGACGGTCAATCAATTTTTCATACAGTCCGATAGCTAATTCGGGTGAAGCGGCAAGGTTAAAACTCGGTCTATTCCCTTTTCTCGTATCGGCATACAAAGTAAATTGGGAAATAACCAACACCTCTCCGTTAATTTGTTTAACTGACAAATTCATTTTCCCGTTTTTATCCTCGAATATCCTTAAATTAGAACATTTATCCGCTACAAAGTTCACGTCTTCAATCGTATCGCCTTCTTTTACTCCCAGTAAAATTACCATTCCTTTGGAAATAGATGCAGTGTAATTAAATTCGCTTATATCAACGCCTCCTTCGGAAACACGTTGAACCAAGGCTCTCATAATCTTTCTCCCAAAATAATTCTTTCTACACCGGAATAATCTTTTTTACTTAAAATATTTTTGAAGTTATTTTTTTTCAATATATTTTTTACATCTTCACTTTGACCCATTGCAATTTCGAAATAAATTTTACCGCCATGTTTAAGTAAATCACTACCGATTTCAGAAATTTTTCTATAATATTTTAATCCGTCGGCAAAATCCGTTACGGCAATATCAGGTTCGTATTCTTTTATTTCCGTTTGCAAATTTTTAAAATCCTGCTTACTCACATAAGGAGGATTAGAAACAATTAAATCAAAATTACTGCTTATTTCTTTCAAATTATTATGAAAAATATCGCCTCTAAAAAATTGTATCAAATCCAAAACGTCCAATTCCTTTGCATTTTCCTTGGCTAAAAGAAGCGCCTCTTCCGAAATATCAATAGCAAAAATTTTTGCATTATTTAAATTCTTAGCCAATGCTATGGAAATATTACCGGACCCGCATCCGATATCGAGGATATTCAAATTAGCATTATCTTTATTTTCTTCTATAATTGTTTCGACCAAAATTTCAGTTTCAGGTCGTGGAATTAAAACGGAAGAGTTTACTCTGAGATTCATACCGTAAAATTCAACTTTCTCAATTATATATTGTAACGGTTCACCTTTTCCGCGTCTTGAAATATATTCCCGGTATTTTTGTATTTCATTCTGTTTTAATGGTTGATCGAATTTGAGGTACAAATCAAGTCTTTTACAACTCAAAATATCAGCCAATAAAAGTTCGGCATTAATTCTGGGCGCTTCAATTTCTTTTTTCTGAAGATATTCTTCCGATAATTTTATGGAATCGAGTACAGTTAACATACATAAATTGTTATAAATGATTAATTTAAATTTAATCAATAATCAATTAATTTTCATGGAAGAAAATTTAAGCGAAGAATTTAGAATTGGCCAGTGAAGAATAAGGAAAAAAGATTAAATTACTTTTTCTTTTTTTCCTCATACACTTTTAACATATAGTCGGCAACCGCTTTTGCTTCATTGGGTTTCAATCCTTGATTAGGCATGGAAGGATAAGCGGGATCAACTTTTACCGGGTTTAAAATAAATTTAATCAATTTATCTTCTTTACCTTCATATTTAGGCAGAACTTTTAAATGAGGCGGACCAACCAACTTAGTTTCAAACCGGTGACACGCCATACATCTTGTTTTGTAGATTTCTTCGCCGCTTACCGTTTTCTCTTTACCTCCTAATTCCGCTTTTAATTTTTGCGAGTATTCCTCGTAATTAGTAGCGAGTACTACAAAATGTTTTTTAGTTGCGGATTCAAACGCATATTCGTTCTTAAAAATGATTAACGCAATTACTAAAATAAAGACATACGTCGCAGCCGGCACATATTTCAAATGTCCTTCTTTCATCATTATATAAAGATAATTTCCGGTTATTAAAACCAAAATTATTGCAATTAATGATATTAAAAAGACGGCATTAGTAAGTGCAACAGTCGGAAGGACTAAAATATTTAAAACAATTACAACAGGAACAAAAAGGGAAAATAATAACGACGATTTAAGTGCAAATTGTTTAACAAAACTAAGATACTCATCATTATTACGTTTATAAATTGAATTTGGCCGGAAATAAACATATAAAACAATTATTGAAGTAAGCGCTAAAGATACAATTAAAAAATTGAAAAAGTTAACAAGCGCAGGTATGGAAAAGAGTACCGACCAAAAACCGGGATTAGGTTCCCACAAACCCGGATTGAGCGATAATTGAATTGAACTTATTAATTTATAATCTGCAATTAATAAGAACAACAAACCCCAACCCGCAAACTTCTTAAAAATTCTATTTGCAGCAGATGAATATTTTTCAAATTCTTCTTCTGTCGATTCATCCGCTTCGCTTTGAATCTTTTCGGTCGAGACAAAATTAAAAATATCTTTTAAATGAAAAGCATACTTATACGTATAAATAAAAAGCAAAGCAATCAAGAAGAAAACAAATGCAACCGAAACATAATACGGCAGGTATGACGAAGTTTTATCGAGCAACTGCGCATAAGCAAAAATTGCGCTTATAAAAGGGATTACCCCGAACCCGAAAGCAACGCTTTTATTAAATGTAGATAAATCGATTAATTCTTTGGCAAAACGGTAATTGTAATTATTGTTTGATGTTTTTTTCTTTTTTAGATAAAGAATGGAAAATATTAAACTGCCGGTTAATACACTTAAATAAGGAATCAATATTATTAAGGTAATTGATAATAAACCCCTCAACAATTCCATGTGATGAGCGGATTGCGGTAAAACTATATTATCTAAAAAATCCATCAAATCTTCTTCCTAAAATTGAATTAATATTAATTTATCTAATGATAGTAGAATTACTACTGTTAAAACGTAAATATTAATTTTTACAAAAGCATTTCTGTAATTTTTTCTCTCAACATATTCCGAAAGAATTTTAGCCGTAGTTAAAACTAACCAAATGCCCAACAAAATTAATCCGACCGACGTAAATATATTTTTGGAAACGCCGAAAAACGGAATTAACAAACAGCTTGTAGACAGAGCCACGACCCACATAAATGTTAACCTTGCAATTTGTTTTGTATTAAAAATTTTTGTTAAAGTCGGAAATCCGGCTTTATCATAATCTTTTCCATACAAAAGTAACAAAAGCCAAAAATGCGGTACTTGCCAAATAAAGAAAAATAATGCAAGCGCAATAATTTGGGGATTAAATAAATCACCTCCGCCCGCAACCCAACCGATAATAGGAGGCAAAGCGCCGATAACGGAACCCGGAACTACCGCAAGAGCGTATTTCCTTTTCAAAGGAGTATAAATAATGTTATACCAAACAAACGCCAACCATCCTAAACTTAGGGCTAATGTATTTGAGCTAAGTAATAAAACCAAGGACCCAATTATGAAAAGAAGTAACGAAAACAACAATACCGAATCGGGTGAAACCCTTCCGGACGGAATTGGTCTGTTCTTCGTTCTATCCATTAAAGCATCCAGGTCCCTTTCTTGAAAATGATTAAGCGCCGAAGATGAGGAAGCTAGTATAAATATTCCCAACGCCGGTAATATCATGTGCCATGTTAAACTGCCCGAGGCTAAAATATAACCTACAGACGAAGAGATGGCAACAAAAAAAGTAATTTTTACTTTTCCCAATTCGGCAAATAAATTAAAATATTTAGTAATTTTATTTTTCACCCGTATCCGTTTCCTTTTGTGTATCTAATGAGGCATACCACTCATTAAAATCGGTTGAATCCATTACAACTAATTTTGTGTACATCATAGAGTGGTTAAGCCCGCAATATTCCGCACACGCTATATCATAAGACCCTGTCTTTTCGGGATTGATCACAATATAATTAGTTTTTCCCATCACAACGTCTTGTTTAACGCGATAAGCCGGAATATACAGAGAATGATTTACATCCAGGGATTTTAATTGAATTTCTACGGGTTTACCGCTCGGAACATACAGCGTATCGGATTTTTTCCCGTTTGGATATTCAAAATTCCATTGCCACATTTTTGCTATACCGGTAATTTTAAAGGCATTATCCGGTATTTTTTTAATTCCTTTATAACCCATAAACCCGAAATAAAACATTGTTAACACTAAAATAGTCGGAATAACAATCCAAGTAATTTCAAGCAATGCATTACCATGAATATCGGATGCTTGTTTGTGTTTTTTACGATTATATTTGAAAACAAAATAAAGCATTGTAAAGGTAATACCCAACAAAAATATCACGGATATTACCGTAATGTATATCATTACATTATCAACTTGATTGGCATGCGATGTAACTTCGTTATATAACATCTTTTATAAACCTCACCTAAAAGAATAATCTATAAATGTTAAAATAAATATTGCTAAAAGGGTTAATAGAACAATCCCAATAAATACTTTAAAAATAGGGTCTTCAACTTTAATGTGCATAAAGATAGCAATCACTAAACTAGCTTTGGTTAATGCAATTAACAAACCAACTATTAAAGTATAATTCCCCAAATGTATTCCCGCAACCGTTACGGTTAACGAAGTTAAAGCCAATAACCCTAACCAGACAAAAATATACGTTCCGTAATCGATAACGTGATTCTTTTTTTCTTCATTATTGTAATTGCTCATTATAACCTCATTGAATCAAATAAAATAGTGGGAATAAAAATATCCAAATTATATCGACCAAATGCCAGTATAAACCTGCATTTTCCAACTTAACATAATTATCAAATGTAATTTTATCCCTTAATAAAAACACAAGCATAAAGGATAGAACTATCATCCCGATTATTACGTGCAAACCGTGCAATCCCGTCATTGCATAATATAAACCAAAAAATAAAATTTCGCCGTTTTTCTTATTCAATAAAACTTCAGATCCGGGGTAATTACCATTATGAATTTCATGCGACCATTCGAAGTATTTATCAATTAAAAACATAAATCCCAAAATTAATGTGGTAGAGACAAATACGACGGAAAGAAATTTATTTTTCTTTTGAATGGCGGCAATTGATAAAACCATAGTTAAACTACTGGTTAAAAGTATAATGGTATTAAGAGTACCAATAGTTGTATTCATTTCCATTGCCGAAAGATGAAATTGATCGGGATATTTCATTCTGTAAACCGCATAGACAAGAAACATACCGCCGAAAAGTAAAAGTTCAGTGAATAGAAACAACCACATTCCTATTCTGGCGCCAACATCATCGCGATGCACATGTTGATTATTATTTGTTGATACAGGATTATTCAGTTCCATACTCCATACCTTCTAATTGACTAAAATCGTAAGGCTCGTGTGTAACATTTGGAATTTCTTCAAAATTTTCCAAAGGAGGCGGAGATGGGATATGCCATTCCAGAGTAACACCACCCCAAGGGTTTGCCGGAGCTTTTTTCCCTTTTTTAAGAGCATAAAGTAAATTTCCAATCACAATGCTAAGAGCAATAAACATTAACCACGCGCCCATGGTAGAGATAAAATGAAGCGTATGAAATTGGGGTAAATAATCAAAATATCTTCTCGGCATTCCGTTATATCCCAAAAGGAACATCGGGAAATAAAGCGTTAAAAATGCTATAAAAAACAAACCTACCCCAATTTTCGCAATTTTTTCGTTATACATTTTACCAAACATTTTCGGGAACCAATAATGAAGTGCAGCAAAAAATATTGTTCCCGTACCGCCGAACATTACAAAATGAAAGTGACCTACTACAAAATAAGTATCGTGTAAATGCACGTCTGTGGCTAAAGATCCTAATACCAATCCTGTTAATCCTCCAATTGAAAAAAGGAAAATAAATGCCATAACCCATAAAAACGGGGTACGCGGATCTATAGAACCTTTATACATTGTAGCAACCCAATTAAAAACTTTTATTGCGCTCGGTATTGCAACTATGAAAGTTAAAAATGAAAATACAATAGCCGCCGTTTCGCTTAAACCGCTAACAAACATATGATGCGCCCAAACAAGATAACCGAAGAATGCAATTGCAAGAGAAGAATACGCAACGGCTTTATATCCAAATATTGTTCTTCTCGAAAAAGTAGCTATAATTTCAGATACCACGCCCATGGCAGGTAAAATCATGATATAGACTGCAGGGTGTGAATAAATCCAGAACATGTGTTGATAGAGTATCGGATCGCCGCCGAGAGCAGGATCAAAAATTCCCACTCCAAACGTTCTTTCTATAATTATAAGCAACATTGTAATACCAATAACAGGCGTTGCAACAACCTGAACCCAGCCGGTAGCATACAAAGCCCAAATATTTAACGGCATTTTAAAAAATGACATTCCCGGGGCTCTCATCCTGTGAACGGTTGTAATAAAATTTAGTCCCGTAAGAATGGAAGAAAAACCCAGTATAAATGCTGCCATTAACGTATAGGAAACGTTAGTTCCCGTTCTAATACTATATGGGATGTAAAACGTCCAACCAGTATCGGCAGGACCGCCCGGTAAATAAAGGGAAGTTAAAGCAAAAACAGCTCCAATTACGTACAACCACCAAGATAACAAATTCAATCTGGGAAATGCAACATCTTTAGCGCCAATTTGTATAGGAAGGAAAAAATTTCCGAACACCGCGGGAATTCCGGGAATAATAAATAAGAATATCATTATTACGCCATGCAGCGTAAAAAATCTATTATAAGTTTCGGCATTTACTATGGTTGGACCGGGAGCTATAAGTTCCAATCTCATCAATTCGCCAAGAATAACGCCGCACACAAAAAAGAATGTAACCGACGTTAAGTAAAGGATTCCTATCCTTTTATGATCCGTACTGAAAATCCACGAAAACAAACCGGTTTTTCTTTTAGTGGTTCCTTCTTGATAAAAACTTTTTTCGGCTAATGCAATGGTTCCGTTAGCCATCTATTTAAACTCCTTTCTTATTTTTTTTAATAACTACAAATACAAAAAACGCGGCTAAACCTAACATCATTAAAACGCCAACTATTCTAGTAACATTTAATGTGTACCGTCTCCCTTCCGGATCATAACTAAAGCATAACTGCAATAATTTTGCCGATGTTGGTCTTACTTTATCTTTTTGGGCATCTATTAATGCCATTTGTAAATCGAACGGATTAAACGTAGAGCCGTATATATAACGGGATATTTTTCCGTCAGCTGCAATTGATTCAACAGATCCGGCGTGAATAAAATTTTTATTGTCCGGTTTATATTCAAATCCAATTGCATCGGTTACTTTTTTTATATTCACACTATCCCCGGATAAGAAAAACCATGAATTTTCCGGCATTTTTCTTTTCATACTGCTCAAATAACTCTTTTTCCATTTCTTAGCGAGCAAATGATTTTCAGTCGGGTCGAAACTTAAAAACACTACTTGAAAATCTTTAGCGGGCTCCATTTTAATTCTGTCTACCGCCCAGGTTAATTCGCTTAACAGCGGATGGCAAATTCCGGGGCAATTATAATAACCTACATCAAGCAAAAAAGGTTTTGTTATTATATCTTTTAAAGCAACCGTATCATTCTCGGAAGTAACAAAAACGGCATCCATGGGAATATACGAACCTTGATGTTCTTCGATCCCTATTTCAATTTTTGAATCTTTATTTTCGTTACCGTATGAAACCACAGTACAAAACAAAAGCATCGAAATTATTGTTAATATAATTATCTTTTGGCTTTTCATTTTTACGAAACGGTTTTACTTGTTAAATTTTTCAAATAATCGAATAAAGATTTCAGCTGCTTGTCAGAAAGCCTAAGGATAGCCGAGTTAAATCCTAAATCTAAAGGGTCGGCAAATATTTTATTTTTAAAAGCATTAAAGTCTTTAAGTAAAGAACCTTCTTCAATCGCATATATGGAATTGGTTAAATTCGAAGTCAAACTTTTAAACAGTTTAGCATTATTGTCACTACTTTTTTTAATTTCGTCTGCAATCTTATTTGTTTTTTCAATTAACGGTTTATTTTCCTTTATTATATCTTTTATAGCCAATTCAAGCGGAATAGTGTTAGGTTCAACGGTTCCGGCTGAAAGATGGTAAGTTTCATCCAATTTAGAAACTGCATCGTCTGTAATTCCGGGATAATTTCCGAAAGTTCTTATATAGTGAATAATAGAAATTCTGTCTTTTGGCGGGATATAATCGTACGAACTCATTCCGGTTCCTTTTATTCCTTCGGAAATGGTTTTAAACATTCCCAATATGGATTTACCGTTTACCCAGCCTTCGTCCGAATGAAAATTACGCGGTTTAGGGTTAAGAGCAGCGCCGGCCGGACCATCGCCTTTTCCTTCTTTACCATGACAAGAGGAACATGTAGTTTCAAATAATTCCTTTCCTTTTTTTAACATCTCCGGCAAAGGGGATTTTACCAAACTCAAATCTAATGCCGGTTTTATTCCGCCTTTTTTCATCGGTATTTCTTCCACTTTAACCGAATCAATAGCAAAAATTGCGGTAGGTGTGGAATTAAGATAAATTGCATCCAAATGCTTTACGTAGTAAATTCCACCGATAAGAATTACAACAAAAACTATCAAGAAAAACCATCCGTAAAGTCTTAACGGGTTCTTTAATAAATTCTTAAAGTTTATTTCGTCTTCTATCTTTTTTTTATTATTCATAGCTAAATTATGTTAAAGTCTAAATTTAATTCCTCTTTTTAATTTCGGATCGCCAATCGGCACCAAATTTTCTTTATTAGCTTTCCAATTAAAGACCAATATAATAACACCGATAGTTAAAATAATGAAACCCAGTTCTATCCATCCGGGCATAAAGGCAAATTCGCTGTAGGTAGGCATAGAAATCCAATACAAGTCAAAATAATGCGCGAACAATATCCAAAGGGACATAAATTTCAATCGCTTGGGATCCATTTTGGCAGGTTGTGAAAGCAAAGCAAAATACGGTACAACAAAATGGATTATAATCAATAAGATTGAGAAATATAGCCAATTACCTTCCCATTTTTGAAGAAACCACAAAGTCTCTTCGGGTAAATTAGCATACCATATCAATAAAAACTGACTGAAAGCAATGTAAGCCCAAAAGTTCAAGAACCCGAACAACAAAGCACCGAAACTATAATAATGATCGCTTACCAAACCTTCAACAAAATATCCTTTTTCATTAAGTTTTACAACCAAATATGTAATTGCCGCCATGGAAGCAAGCGCCGTACCGGCAAAATAGTAAACGCCGAATATTGTAGAAAACCAATGCGGCTCTAAACTCATTAACCAATCAATTGAAAAAAACGTAATTGTTAACGCGAAAATCGGGATAAAAATTGCCGACCATCTTAAATTCTTTTTAGTTAAGTTTTGGTCTTTTGTAGTATCTTGTTTTAACGAATTCCTGGTAATATAAAAGTAAAAAATAATCCAAATTAAAAAGAAGGCTATTGTTCTTATCGTAAAAAAAGGAACATTTAAATACGGTTGTTTAGCCGATAAATATGCGTCGCCTTTTACTACTTCCAAATGGGTCCAATGAAACACATCATGAAGATTAAAATAAGACGGTAATGCGGCTAACGGTAAAATAATTAATAGCGACGCAAGAAATTCCGCAACTCTTCTAAACGGAGTTGACCAAACGGCGCCGCTTAAATATTCCGTGGCAATCCAAAATAAAGATCCAAGCCCGATACTTGTAAGGAAAGTTAAGAATACAACCGCATTAAAACTACTCCGGCTGACGTCTGTCATAAACGAAAGTATTACCAATATTAGTCCCAAAGCGAATAAAACTATACCTGTCTTATTCCAATTGGCAGGTAGTTTTTTCTTAGTATATTCTATCACATCGCTCATTGTAAATCTGACTCCTTAGCATTTAGTGACCGTTGAAGCGCACGAATATATAAAACTATAGCCCATCTTTCTTGCCTGCTTAATTGATGCGCATAAGATGGCATTACATTTTGTCCTTCCGTTATTACATGATAAATTCTACCATCCGACCAATTTCTTACTTTATCGGAATGCAGACTCGGGGGAATTGGGAACTGCCCTCGTAACCTGCTCTTTCCTTCGGCATGGTATCCATGGCACGGACTACAATAAATATTAAATTTCGTTTTGCCCAATTCTATATTTTTTTTCACCGGCATTAAGGGATTAACTAATTCCTTGGCGGCCAATTCAGGTTTTTTATCGAATTTATAAGGTAAAAAACCTCGGGCGACGGTTCCTTTAACAGGAGTTAACATACCGCTACCTCCGCCAAAAAAATCCGAAGTTTTTTGCGCTATAACTTTATCTTGAACCATCATCCAACTATACGGAGGCAAAAACAATAATTTATTTAACGTAATGTAGGTTGCGCCCGATACAACAATAAATAAAATAATCAAAAAAGATATAAATTTGGGTTCTAAAATCTTAGGTTTAAAATTTACTAATTCATCGGAATAATATATAGGGGTAATGCTTGAAGCGCCCAAGGAATTAAAAAGACTTTTAACTTTCTCAGCTTCAAACAAAGGATCTTCAGCTTGAATGCTAATTCCATATTTATCAACAGAAACCCTTTTCATATAATCCGTATCGTGCAAGGGATGAACATTATTCGGAAACTTAAAAACAAAAAATAACATTGCTACAACCGTTGCAATAGAAGCGGATAATACCGTCACCTCAAAAGTAACCGGGATATAAGCCGGTAAAGCAAAAAACGGTTTTCCGCCTATATTTAACGGATAATCTATTGTGTTTTGCCACCATAGAAAAATAATCATACTAATAGCTGCGGTTAATCCGACTACTAAAGCCACATAAGGTAATAAAGAAGGTTTTAATTCCATAGCCGCATCCATACCGTGAATTGGATATGGAGTATTTACATCATATTTGGTATAGCCTTCTTCCTTAACTTTTTTAGCGGCTTTTATAATTTGATTAGGAGTATCAAATAAAGCAGTATACGAATATAAAATTTTCTCCGACATCTTAATGTTCCTCATGCGAAGGTTGTGCACCGGGTACAACAGATTTAATTTCAGCAATAGATACTACGGGTAATGATTTAGTAAACAATAAAATCCAAGTAAAGAAAAATCCGAAACTACCTAATAATATTGCTCCGTCCACCAGAGTTGGTTTGAAATACGCCCAACTTGAAGGTAAGAAATCGCGCGACAATGAAGTGACGGTAATAACAAATCTTTCGAACCACATACCTACGTTTACCAATACCGCAATAACGAACATAATTGGAATTGACCTTCTTATTTTCTTAATCCAAAATAGTTGCGGGAATAATACATTACAAGAAACCATTATCCAATATGCCCATGCGTACGGACCAAAAGCTCTGTTAATAAAAGTAAATTGTTCCGGTTGAACACCGCTGTACCAAGCAGTAAAAAATTCCATTGCGTAAGCATATCCTACCATAGAGCCGGTAAGAATAATTATTTTATTCATCTTCTCCAGCGTGTCTAAAGTAATGATATGTTCATAATTGAAAATTTTTCTAATGAAAATTAAAACATTTTGAACCATTGCAAAACCGGAAAATACAGCTCCTGCAACAAAATAAGGCGGAAATATTGTTGAATGCCAACCGGGCAAAATAGAAACGGCAAAATCGAAACTTACAATTGTATGAACCGAAAGCACCAACGGAGTAGCAAAGCCGGCTAATACTAAATAAACCATTTCATAATGCTGCCAATGCCTGTTCGAATGCCTCCACCCAAGACTGAATATAGAATAAATTGTCTTTTTTATTTTGGAAGTCGCTCTGTCCCTTAATGTCGCCAAATCTGGTATTAAACCAACATACCAAAAAATAAAAGAAACCGTAAAATAAGTAGAAACCGCAAAAACATCCCAAACGAGCGGCGAATTAAAGTCAACCCATAAAGAATGTTGATTGGGATAAGGAATTAAATAACCTGCCAACCAGGGTCGTCCGACATGAATCAAAGGAAAGAGTCCGGCTGTCATTACAGCAAAGATTGTCATACCTTCGGCAAACCGGGCAATACCATTACGCCATTTTTGTCTAAACAGAAAAAGTATGGCTGATATTAAAGTTCCGGCATGACCAATACCGACCCAAAATACGAAGTTAACAATGGGAAATCCCCAACCGACGGGGTTGTTATTTCCCCACATTCCAACGCCGTAATAAAAAGTTAGTCCCAGTCCAATTACGCCAATTAACAACATAGTAAGAGTAATTGCTAAAGCGATATAATACTTTTTATCTGGTTTTGTATCTAACGGTTTAGCTATTAACTCATTAATTTCTTGAAGAGTAGGTCTACCCTCAACAACGGGTAATTCCTGAGAATAGTCAATCGTTGTCACTAAACCTCCCCGGAATTTTTATTTCTAAGTTTAGCCATATAAGTAACATTTGGTTTAACATACAATTCTTTTAGTACCAAATAACCGATATCGTGATTTCTGTATTTGGAAACTTCCGATTCGGGATCGTTAATATCTCCAAAAACTATTGCATCGGCAGGGCATGCTTGTTGACACGCAGTTTTTACATCATCTCCTTTAAGTTCTCTTCCTTCACTAATTGCTTCTTGTCTTGCTTCCATAATTCTTTGTATGCAAAAAGTACATTTTTCCATCACACCGCGTGATCTTACCGTAACTTCAGGGTTATTTACCAAAGCGGTTAAATCGTTTTCATAATATGCATCAGCAAAATGGTCCCGGAAGTTAAAGAAATTAAATCTTCTAACTTTATACGGGCAGTTATTCGAACAATATCTTGTCCCTACGCATCTGTTATATACCATCTGGTTTAGACCGTCGGGACTATGGTTTGTAGCGTTAACCGGGCAAACATTTTCGCACGGAGCGTTATCGCATTGCTGACAAAGCATCGGCTGATTGCTTACTTCAGGATCGTCTGGCGAGCCTGAATAATATCTGTCGATTCGCATCCATTGCATTTCCCTTCCAACCGCCACTTGTTCTTTACCAACTACGGGAATATTATTTTCAACATTACAACCGGCAACGCAATAACCGCAGCTGGTACATTTGTTCAAATCAATAGCCATTCCCCATTTCAAGCCTTTGTATTCGTGCTCTCTTGTAATTCCGTGTAAAACTTTTTCTTCGGGCAATAAGAATTTAGGGTCTTTTTTATATTCCTGAATGGTTCCTTCAAAAATAATTTTTCTTATTTTATGGAAATCCCTTAAATCGGGTTCATTTAAGAAATTATGCTCTTGAGTGGAAACAAGCTTGTAAGTTTTACCGGTTTTATCAACTTTTACATTCTCAAAAATATATTTAAAATTCAAATTATCGGAAATTAAAAATTTATTCACATTAAATCCAACGCCGCTTTCAATGGTGCCGGAGTTCTCTCTTCCGTATCCTGCTTCCACTACCAAAAGATTATCGGCAAGTCCCGGTTGAACCATTACCGGCAAATCCATTTTTGTATTGTTAACCTCAACGGAAATCAAATCATTGTTTTTAAGTCCCAGTTTATTTGCCGTGGCAAATGACACCGCTGCAAAATTATCCCAAGTTACTTTACTAACCGGATGTGGAATTTCCTGCAGCCATCCATTATTAGAAAACTTCCTGTTACCGACAAAGTAATTCGGTTGAATATGCAAAGACATACCGCTCTTTTTACTAACAACTTTGATGTTATTTAATGCCGAAATATTAAATTTATAAGAAGTCGATTCGGTTGGAAGCTCAACAAAACCATCATGGACTGAAGAATACCAATAAGACTTAAAGTCGCTCGAAGGATTTTGTTTTGTATAAATATCATCTTTAAAACTTTGCATCAAGAATTTGTGGTATAAATCCTCGGAATATTTCAGTTTTTCGTCCGTCCAAGTAAGAAGTACCGCTTCTTTTTGTCTTGTATTAAAAAGCGGCGCAATAACCGGCTGCTGAAGATTGTACACGTTAGATCTGGTAAAGCTATCGCCCCAAGATTCAAAAGTATTATTGATAGGAACAATATATTTGCTTAAACCGGTTGTTTCCGAAGGCAGTTCCGATAAACTAATAACCGCATCAACATTTTTTAAACTGTTTGCATAATTATAATCCGAAGGCAATTCATAAACGGGATTCGAATCGAAATGAATAACAACTCCTACTTTTTTGTCATTCATATTTCCGAGAAAATTTTTCCAACTTTCTTTATCGTTATTTTTTGTAACCAATACATTAGCCGACGAATAATCATACAGTTTTTCATTTCCCAACACGTTATTCAATAAATTAGCTAAAACGTGCGTATTAAGCGAAAGCGTGTTTCCGGCAAGAATTATCGACTTCCCTTTGTTTTCAAGTAAATCAGAAACCAGAGAATTAATTTTTGATTCTTCCCAGCCTTGTTTCCGGGTGAAGTTTTCAAGATTATACTTATTTATTAAAGAATACAATCCGTTACCGGAAGGTATGGAAGCAACTTTTCGTTTAATCAATAATTCATTTAATAAAGAAAGGATAAATTCATCTTGTAATTCGGGTTTAAGTCTTAACCTGATATCTGCATTCATGCCGGTTAACGACAAACCTCCTTCAATTGAATAAAGGCGGTTAAAGTCCGGACTTTTCATAATATCTTTTCTGGTGGAATAAAGACGGGTGTTTTCGATAAAATTACCTTCCCTGCTTAAGAAGTCACTATCCAAGGATATCACGATGTTAGCTTTATCCAAATCAATTTTCGGTAATTGATCGGTGCCATAACACAACTGCCAGCTTTTTCTCTTAGTCTCCTCGCCAAATGATTCATAAAAATAAAAATTTGCAGAAGGATATTTCTTTTTAAATTGTTGAAGTGCTTTATAAGTAGAAGGCGAATTGATTCTATACGAAACTATTGCAATTTCTTTATTATTTTCCGAAGCTTTCTTTAACTCAGCTAAAATTTCGGTATCCAATTTTTTCCAACTACTTTTTACATTATCAATATACGGATGCGAAATTCTATCGGGATCGTACAAATTTAAGATAGAAGCTTGACCCTTGGCGCAAATTTTTCCTTTAGAAACGGGGTGTTCGGGATTTCCATCAATTTTAATGGGTCTTCCCTCTCTTGTTTTAATTAATATTCCGCATTCTAATTCACACCCTTTGCATGTAGAAGCATAATAATTAGCAATACCAGGTAAAATTTCTTCCGGCCTTTTTGAATAAGGAACGATTTCGCCTTTATCTCTGTAATCGGTACATGCAGTTGCGGTAAAAGCTGCCGAAGCCGTTAAAAGCGCAATAAATTTACGTCTCGAAATTCCGGAAAGCTCGTCGGGGTCGAAATTATCGGTTACGCCATCGTTAAATTCATTTGCTTTAATCTTAAGAATTTCGGGATCGTCATAATAATCTCTAAGCCCTTTCCAGAATTTGGTATCAGAAGATTTCTTATTATTTTTTATTTCGCTCATTATTTCTTTCTTTTTATTGCTGAAGGATGAATTTTAATTTTTACGGGATTTGATTTTTTAGAAATATTACTAAAAAATTTAACGGGCAGCATTTTTAATAATCCGATAAATAATGCGCTTTTCCCAATTAGCGTAAAAAATTTCTTTCGATCTAACATTTTTATACTTTTTATTTAATTAATTTATCTGTGACAAGTCCAACAATTTTCCGGACCTTTTTTCACATTTTTGATATAAGATATTTGTTCTTCGGGGTGACGATGGCAATTTAAGCAACCGGTCATATTAAAGTCTTTTACCTGTTCAATTTTTTCCATGCTCCTAACGTCGCCGTGGCAACTTTCGCATTTAATTCCATAATTTACGTGAACACTATGATTAAAGTAAGCATATTCCGGTACTTTATGAACCCGTTTCCATGGTATAGGTTTATTATCTTTATAATAATCACGCAGTTTAATAATTTCGGGTCTGTCTTTTCTGGCAACGGTATGGCAATTCATACAAATATTTGTAGAAGGTACCAAAGCATGGCGCCCTTTTGTAACACCCGTATGGCAATACTGGCAATCGATATTCATTTCTCCCGCATGGAGCTTATGAGAAAAGTTAATCGGTTGATCCGGACTATAACCCACGCCGTCCCTTTCGGCACGTGAAGCATAAAACGTAACAACGAAAGCTAGTGCAACGACAAATAAAGTTATGGGTAGGCGAACTTTTAGAGTATAATCAAGTAAGGTTTTTTTCATTAAATCTTAACTGCCTTATATTCCTTATCAATTCAATAATTAAAAATTATTTTCAGCGAAAAGATAACAAAGAATTTCGCTATAATCTATAGGTAAATAGGATATTTGGTTTTATTTTATTCTAACAACGAAAAATTACAAAATATTTACCAAATATCAAGCTAAATTTATGAAAAAATAATAATTTTCCTTTTTATCAATTTAAATTTCTTGGGTTGAAACTAAAAAACCGTCTTTATACTGTTTTTCTTCCCTTAAAGTCCCGTCTTCCGAATAATATTTACACAAACCGTGTAATTTCCCATTTTTATAATTTTCTTTAGCTTTAATAATTCCCGTGTTATAATAATGGATTGATATTCCATTTAAAACTCCGTTTTTATAATTGCACTCAGCCTTTAATTTTTTGTTTTTGTAATAATATTTTATCAAGCCTTCTTTTATAAGGGAATCTTTTCCAGCCGCTTTTCGTTTAACGGTGAAAACCGAAACTTTGGTTTTGAGCAGGTTCTTAATTTTAATACCGAAGGATTGAAATAACACTTCTTGTCTTTTATTTTAATGATCGAACTAAAAATCACAAGTTTTAGTTTATTCTTTCAATAACAAAATCCACCAGCGCTTGCAATGCAAGTTTACTTTCATTATCCGGAAACATTTTTAGATTTTCCTTTGCTCTTTTTGAATAATTTTGGGCAATGGAATAAGCGTAATTAATTCCGCCGCTATCTTTAACAAACTGAATAACCTCGTTTATATTGCCTTTACTCTTGCCGTTTTTAATTATGGAAATAATTTTATTTGCTTTGGATTTATCGGCTTTTTGAAGGGAATAAATTAAGGGAAGTGTAATTTTTTTCTCTTTAATATCGCCGCCCAAAGGTTTTCCGATTAATTTAGAAGAGCCTACATAATCGAGTATGTCATCTCTTATTTGAAAAGCCATCCCTAAATTCTCTCCGAATTCTCTCATGGCAAGAATTTCATCTTGATCTTTTGTTGTACTTAGTGCGCCAATTTCGCAGCATGTTGATAATAAAGAAGCGGTTTTGTCGGAAATTATTTTAAAGTAGGTTTCTTCGTCAATGTCTAATTTCTTTGTTTTGCTTATCTGTAATAATTCACCTTCCGACATTCTTTTAACCGTTTCGGTAATTGTTTTCAAAAAATCAAAGTCATTATTTTCGACTGCTATTAATAACCCGCGGGAAAGCAAATAATCTCCCATAAGAACAGCCACTTTATTTTTCCAAATAGCATTAATGGAAGGCAATCCCCTTCTTTTCTCCGCAGAATCAACTACATCGTCATGGACTAATGTTGCCGTATGCAACAATTCCACTAAAATAGCTCCGCGGTAACTTCTTTCGGTTACTCCCCCCGCCACTTTACTTGAAAGAAGTACCAATAACGGTCTTATTTTTTTACCTTTTTGCCTTAAAATGTATTTTGCAACTAAGTCTAAAAGTCCTACTTTAGACTTCATTGAATCTTTGAAAAGGCCATTGAATTTTTCCAATTCAACTTTAATAGGTCTGCTTATTTCGGATAATTTTATTTTACTCAATTTTTCTTCTGCGATAATTTTGAAACGAATATACTTATTTCATATAATAAAACCAATGGAATAGCCAGTAATATTTGGGCAACAGGATCGGTACCCGGAGTTAATATTGCAGCGGCAAACATGATAATAACAATTGCATGTCTTCTATATTTTTTCATAAAAGAAGGTTTTAATATTCCTAACTTTGAAAGAGCGAAAGAGAGCATCGGCAATTCAAACACCAAACCGGATGCAAGCATAACGCTCATAATAATTGAAAAATATTCCGATATAGCAAAATTATTTTCAATTTTTTGAGTGCCGAATTGTACCGCAAATTTTAACGTCATGGGTAACATTACAAAATATGCAAAAACAATTCCGGTTATAAAACAGACAGTAGAAAACGACACTATAAATCCCACATACTTTTTTTCGTTGCTTTTTAATGCGGGAGCAATAAATTTCCATGTTTGGTAAAATACGTTGGGAATACTTAACACGAACCCGGAAATAATAGCAACTTGCAGAAAAAGGAATAATTGACCGAAAGGCCGTAAATTTTGAAGCGTAATGTGAGCGTCGGCAGCAGGTTTAAGCAAAATATCTTCAACTAAAAAATCAATAAATATCCAACTGATTATGGTACCGATTACAATTCCAAGTAAACTATAAATTATTCGCCAGCGCAGTTCCTCAAGATGTTCGAGGAAAGACATTTCAGCTTCTGCTTGGGAAGATTCACCTAATTTTTTTGTTTCTGCGCTCACCGATAAATTATCAGTTTCTTAATTCACTGTAAAGCGGGAACGAAGCGCATAACTCTTTTACTTCATTCTTAACCGAACTTAACACATTTTCATCTTCATAATTTTTTATAACCTTGTCAATCAACTCTGCAATTTGCACCATTTCCGCTTCTTTCATACCCCGCGTTGTTGCGGCAGGCGTACCAATTCTAATTCCGCTTGTAATAAACGGACTTTTGGTATCAAAAGGTATCATATTTTTATTAACTGTAATGCCGGCTTTTTCCAAAGCTTTTTCAGCTTTCTTTCCGCTCAAGTTTTTATTTGTAAGGTCAACCAACATAAGGTGATTATCGGTTCCGCCCGATACAATATCATAACCTAACCCGGCTAAACTTTCCGCAAGTTTTTTTGCATTTCGCATAACCTGTTTAGCATATTCGGTAAATGAATCTTGTAATACTTCTCCAAAAGCTACAGCTTTAGCCATAATAATATGCATTAAAGGTCCGCCTTGAATTCCAGGCATAACCAAGCTGTCAAAAACTTCCGACATTAGTTTTGTTCTATCTCCCTTTGGAGTTTTAATGCCCAAAGGATTTTCTTTGTCCTTTCCGACTAAAATTACCCCACCTCTAGGTCCCCGTAAAGTTTTATGCGTTGTAGAAGTAACAACATCGCAATACGGCAAAGGATCGTTTAATAATCCTTTTGCAATTAATCCGGCAGGATGAGCCATATCGCACATAAGCAAAGCGCCTACTTTATCAGCTATTTCTCTAAATTTTTGATAATCCCAATCTCTTGAATAAGCGCTGGCACCCGTAACTATTAGTTTAGGTTTTTCTTTTTTTGCTAAATCTTCAATAAGGTTATAATCCAGTGTTTTCGTTTCCTGGTTAAGTTTATACCCGACGGCTTTATAAATTTTACCCGAAAAATTAACAAACGAACCGTGAGTTAAGTGACCGCCATGATCCAGACTCAATCCCAGAAAAGTATCACCCGGCTGCAAGAGCGCCATATAAACCGCCATATTTGCTTGAGAGCCGCTGTGAGGTTGAACGTTAACATATTCCGCATTAAATATTTTTTTCAATCTGTCGCGCGCAATATTTTCTGCCATATCAACATATTCGCAACCGCCGTAATATCTTTTTCCCGGATAACCTTCTGCATACTTATTTGTCAGAACGGAACCTGCAGCCTGTAAAACAGCTAAGCTTACAAAATTTTCAGAGGCAATTAATTCCAAATAATCGGCTTGTCTCGAAATTTCTTTGTTTACTACGTCAAATATTTCAGGATCGTTTTTCAGGTATTCCAACATAATAAAGCCTCTTAACTTAAAATATTTAAAAATGTACTTTTATACTTTTATTAATCCAGCCGTAACATTTACCTGCAATTTTAATTTCATCTCCGTTTTTGTAATGACGGAAAAAATAATCTTCTTTTGTAGGAACGGAATTTTTTAAAGCGTCAATTCTCTCAGCCGCCACAGATGCATATTCTCCGCCAAGGTTTTTAGCTCTTCTGTAAGTGTTAACGGCTAATTGATAAACCACTTTATCTTCGAAATCGAAACCGCATTCGCGAGCCGCTTGTTCGTAAAGCGTACCTTCAATATAAACCGGATAATCCCAATTTGGACTAACTTTTAACGCTTTATGCAAATACGAGCGCGCAACGGAAAGTTGATCGAGTTTTTTATAAATAAGAGCAATATTAACATAATTATCCCTGTTATCGGGTTGCAAAGCAATTAACTTTTTGTATGCCGAAATAGCTTTATCATATTTATCCGTTTTTTCATAAGCTCTTGCTAATTCCCGCCAATAATTAATAACATCCGGTTGTTTTTTGGTTAAAAATTCCAAGGGTTCTATAGCTTTTTCATATTCGTGAAATCTTATGCAAGTGGATGCGTATTTCCATGCTCTTTCGGAATTTTCTTTATCCATTTGCCAAGATTTATGCAAAATATCCATCAACTGATTTTCATCCTCGGCCAAACTTGCCATTTTTTGAGGCCATAAAGGATTATCGGGTTCTTCATCCGATAAAGCGGAATAAATATCGAGCGCTTTTAATTTGTATCCGTTTTCGTCGGTTGCATTTTTAGCGTAAAGTTCTCCCAATCTATCCATATAATAAGATTTTGCAATTATATTTTGTCCCGAGTTTAAACCTTTTTCATAGTATGCAATTGCAGAATCGACATTATTTTTCCAAACTTCCCAAACATAACCTTCCCTTACGTAGTAATTACCCGCAAAACTCGAATCGTATTTAACGGCTTTTTTATATAAATAAAGAACCGTATCGGCCAGTTTTGCTTTTTCCGCTTCCGAAGTTGTGCTGTCATCGTGAACAGCCCAAATTACTTTGTCAAGTTTTCTATAAGGATGATACTTGGCAAAGGCATCGGGTTTGGCATTCAACATATTAAATCCTTTTTCAATCGTCCAATCATCAAATTGCTTATTTTTATATGCTTCGAAAAAAAGACTCGCTTCCGCCATAAGATTAAGACTGTCGCTTTCTGCATTAGTAATAACGTTTAAGTTTTCGTTATTTTTAGCCAGAAGTATTGAAAATGAGAATAAAAATAATGCAAATGAATATTTTAGAATTTTCAATTTTATAACTCCTTTATTGTTTAGATTATCGTTCTCGTCTAATAAACCAGAGCTCTCCGAAACTTATAGAAACGCTGGTCTTAATAAAATTTTCTTGTATCAAATTCAAATTTTTTGTGCCTCTTACACCGTAGGAAATGCCTACATCCAAATTGCTTAAAGGTCCTATTGGTATTGAGAAGCCGCCGTAAATCCCGTATTCGTTTATATCTTCTCCCAAAATCCGGTATTGAGTCTGTTCATAGCTTAAACCACCACGAAATTTAATCTGTTCCCAAAAGCCGGTTCTGCTTGCCCCGGAATTTTTATATTCAAATCCGAGACTAAATCTTGTTAAATTCCGTAAGTTATTGTCTGCAACATTGTTAAAAGTAAACTTCGACCATGGTTGAAAAATATAATCTACTAAAATTAAGTAATTCTTATTCAAAATAAAACTGGTTCCTATTCCTATTTTTACAGGCAAATTTGTGGAAACCAAAGCGGATTGAGTTGTGTTTGAGCCAATTTTAGTAATTGAAGTTTCTGTTGAATCGGTATTTAAATTCGGGGAAATTACAAAAGTTAGTCCTAACCTCCAATTTGAAATTATCGAATTGTCAAACAGTTTCGAAATATCTCCTGAAATTAATCCAACGGTCGAGCCAATCCCGCGGTAACTTAATTCTTTTTTAAAAGTAGCGTTTGAAAATGTGGAAGTATTATCAAAAGTCATAGTAGAAGAATATGTAATATCTCCCGTGTAATACTCAAAAGTTCCGCCTATTCTAAAATCGTATGGTAATTTATATGAAAATCCCAGGTATACTTTATTAATACTTCCGTCGCCTACATAAGAAAATTTGGGAGAGCCCACAATTTGATTTGCCAAAACATTATCCACTTCATATTCAACATTAGAAACAGGCATTAAACCCATAACCATAGATAATCCCAAATCTTTGTCCAACGGAAATCCCAAATTAAAACCGCTGAATTTAGTGGTGGAATAAAAAACATTTTCAGTATTATTAGATAGTTTCATTCCGTCGTATATTATTCCGATATTAAATTGTGTAAATTTAATTGAAGACCAACTAGCCGGGTTGATAGGACTAAAATTATCCGGAGTTGCCAACAATGAGTATCCGCCGCCTCCAAGACTCATATTTCTAGCGGTAAAATAATGAAATACATCGCCAACGCCATAGCGCGTATAGAGCGAGCCTCCGGATGCAAAACTAACGGTTTGAAATAAAAACAACCAAAACCAAATATTTAGATTTTTTTTATTCAAAAGTTTAATTCCTCTCAGTAATATAAATTAAAAGATGGGGTTGTTTTTCTTTGGGTGCGCGGTTATCGAAAAGTGCAACTTTGGAAAGCGCCCTGTTTTCGTCCGATAAATTCAATCTGAATCCTTGGTTTTTTCTTCCGTCAACCCAGCGCTGAACAAATCCGGATATATCGCCCGAGTATGTTCCGTCTGTATTATTCCTTATTAAATTAACTTTGCCAATTTCATTGGTAGGAGCAATTTTATTTGAAGCCGAATCGTTATAAAAAAATAAATTTAAAGTATCGCTTTTAACGGAGCCTTCCAACGAATTATCTTTATCAATTTTAAATGTTAATGTTGCTTTATTTATAATACTAAATTTTGGAATTGAAGAAAAATCTATCCACACTTTGGCACGGTTTGCAATTCCGTCTTCAAGTATAATTGATTGACCTGTATTTACCGGAGTTTCACCCGATACAATATGAATATCACGTGTAGGTGTTGCGCTTAAAGTATCGGTGAATGAACCTACTTTTTCTACTACAATTTTTAGAGTAGGATATACAGATTGTGGAAATTGTGTAATTGCCTGGAAACCTAAAACTATATTATCGGATGTTGGAATTAAAAGGAGTCCGTTGTCATCGTTAAGGTTTGAATCAACTCTTCTTTTTAACCAATCCATTGCCACGGTTGTACTAATATGAAAACTAATTGTAGAATCGGTATCGTAAAACCCGTTAGTAACATCGGTTTGATCATAATCCAAATCAGCCAAGCTATCGGAGTTAAATTTGTTAGAACTCCATTTGGAATTTATTACGTGTGCCGTAAACCTTAAAGGAACCGAGGTATCGCCGATTGAATAATTCGGCGTTAGTTCAATCCAACTATCAACAACGTTCACTTCGTTATTTTTAACTGCGGTGGCAATCGAATCGAGCACCGGAATGAAAAATTTAATTAATACTTTTGACTCGAGATTACCGATTTTGCCCAACAAAATTCTTGTGGAAGAACCTGTTAAAATAGAATCTCTAAAGGTAGAATATTTTTGTACGAAACCGGAAGTGGTATCGCTGTCAATAACCCTGAGGTTAATTAAATCGGAGTCTTTAAGTAAATTAGAACCCAAGGAAGTCGGCTCGTCATTACACCCCGTTAATAATCCGAAAGTCAAACCTAAAACAATAAAAAAGCTTAAAATAATTTTTATTTTCAATTTATATTTCCTAACAAGTCGTTTTTAATAAATGTACATGCATCCGAAAAATTAGTGGCTACAAAATTGGGAGTTTTTTTACCGAGATGCAATATATTTATTTTATCGTATTTTCTTTCGTTATTTAGAAGAATAGTTTTAACACCTGCTTTATTTCCCGCCTCAATATCGCTTAATGCATCTCCGACCAAGTAAGATTGAGTTAAATCGATTTCAAAATCTTCAGCAGCAGTAAAAATCATTTCCGGCGAGGGTTTTCTGCACTTTACTTTTTCCGGCGGATCGAACTCGGGATGATAAGGGCAAAAATAAAATGCATCAATACGAGTATTTTTTTCGGCTAATAATTCATTAATTCTGGAATTAACCGATTTAACATCGGCTTCGGAAATTAGACCTCTTGTAATTCCCGATTGATTTGAGACAACTATAATCTTAAAATTTAAATCATTACGTAAAAATTTAATTCCCGTATCAACGCCGGGCAATAACCTAACCTTATTCGGATCGCCCAAATAGCCCGGATCAAAATTAATTGTACCATCCCTATCAAGAAAAACAGCCTTACAATTACCCAACTAACCTAACCAATTATTTTTTTATAAATTTCAATATATTTCTTAGCAGAAGATAGCCAATTAAAATTAGATTTCATTCCGGTTTTCATCAACTTAAGCCAAGCTTTTTTATCGTTCTTATATACTTTTATAGCTCTGGATATTTCCTTAATTAAAGAAGCTTCGTTATACTTTTTAAAAGAGAACCCGTTTCCGGTACCGTCTTTTTCATTAAATTTAACAACAGTATCGGCCAAACCTCCGGTCTCGCGCACAATAGGAACGGTTCCATATACCAAGCTATACATTTGATTAAGTCCGCAAGGTTCAAACTTGGAAGGCATTAACAGCATATCGCTTCCGGCTTCAATTAAATGCGCCAAACCGTCGTCGAAACCGAGATAGCAAGAAAATTTCGTAGGATATTTCATTAAAGCGGTTTCAAAAAATTTATGATATTTTCTGTCGCCGGTACCTAGCAGAATAAAATAAGCATCGAGTTTCATTAAATCCTTAAAAGCTTTTTGAATCAAATCGAGACCTTTGCTATCGTATAACCGTGATATCATTCCAATTACCGGAACGTCTTCTTTATATTCCAAACCGAATTTTTCGGCTAAGGCTTGTTTATTAATTTTCTTGTCGCTTATATTTTTTACGGAATATTTTTTGGGAATTTGTTTATCTACTTCCGGATTCCACAATTTTATATCGATACCGTTAATTATACCGTACAAATCTTTCTTTCTTTTTTTAAGTACATCCAACATTCCGTTTCCATATTCTTTCATCGTACTGATCTCTTTTGCATACGTCTCGCTTACGGTTGTAATTGCATCGGCAAAAGTTAATCCGCTTCTTAAGAAACTGATTTTATTCCCCAATAAAATGCCTTTTGGAGAATTAAACTCAACCGGCAGTTCCGTTTTAACAAAGGAAGATTTGGGGAATTCGCCTCTGTATGATAAATTGTGAATAGTAAAAACACATTTAATATTCTGAAACATCGGATCGTCTTTATAAATAGTTTTCAGATAAGCGGGAATCAAACCTCCCTGCCAATCGTTGCAGTGAATTATATCGGGAATCCAACCTAATTTTTTAATTAACTCGAATACGGATTTTGCCAGTAAAATAAATCTCTCGTCATTATCCGGAAATTCTTTACCTGTAATCGGATCGGAATATAAACTGCGACGAACGCCAAAATAATGCTTATTGTCTAATAAATACAACTGTACTCTTTCCTTTGCGCCTACAAGAAACGAAGACCGGATGGAAAAAATAACTTCATTTTTTCCAACTTTTGTGGATAAGTCTTTTAGTCTAACCACCTCATGAATTTTAAATCTTCTTTCGTCAATCGCACCGTATTTCGGCATTAAAATTCTAACATGATGACCCAGTTCTTGCAACTTTTGTGTTAAAGCGGATGAAACATCGGCTAAACCGCCTGTTTTAACGAATGGAATAACTTCCGAAGTAACAAATAATATTTTAAGTTTTCTTGGAGCAGCCATGATTGCCTATTTTTTGTTTTTTTAAGTTGCAAATTTACAAAAATGCTTAAACTTTAACAAAAATTTTTATTATGGAACAATTAAAACGGTTTAGTTTAGGCGCCCTAAACATATTACTTGTTTTTTATCTAATTTTATTATGAAAAAATTCAAGGTTATTTAATGCAACAATTAATTGCCAATCCTGCTCAAATTGTAACCGTTAACTCAAACGGCGCCAACGTTAAACGCGGGCATAAAGCAAATAACTTGGATGTACTAACCGGGCATTCGATTATAATAGAAAATGATCTAATTGTAGATTTTATTGCAAACGATAAGATCGAAAAATATAAATTTGATAATATAATTAACGTTAAAGATAAAGTGGTATTACCCGGCTTAGTAGAATGCCATACACATACGGCATTTACGGGCTCAAGGGCAGAAGAATTCAGATTAAGATTACAAGGCAAATCTTACGAAGAAATTGCCGAGTCCGGCGGAGGTATAAATTCAACTGTGGAAGCCGTTAGAAAGGCAACTTTTGATGATTTAATCAGAGTAATTAAACCGCGTATCGATTATTTTATATCACAAGGTATAACAACATTAGAAATTAAAAGCGGTTACGGTTTAAGTTACTACGACGAAATTAAATTACTTCAAGTAATATCGGAATTAAACAAAATTTATCCTATCGATATAAAAGCAACCTTTTTAGGAGCTCATACTTTTCCCCCGGAATATAAAAACGATCATAGCAAATATTTGAAAATCATAAACGACGAATTAATTCCTTATATCGCGAAAAATAATTTAGCTGAATTTTGCGATGCTTTTTGCGAATCTACTGCATTCAGCGCCGGCGAAGTAAACCGAATATTTGAAAACGCTAAAAAGAACGGACTGAAATTACGACTTCATACAGATCAGTTTAACAGCATTGGCGGAATCGACATTGCATTAAAGAATAATGCTTTGAGTGTTGACCATTTGGAAGTTTTACCGGATAATAAAATTTTGGATTTGGCAAAAAGCGACACTGTTTGCGTTCTTTTACCGGGTGTTTCTTTCTTTTTAAATTACTCTTATGCCCCGGCGCGTAAGTTATTAGATAATAACGCAATTGTTGCGCTTGCAACCGACTTTAACCCGGGTTCTTCCTATATTTCAAATTTAAATTTAATTATGAGTCTTGCCGCAATAAAAATGAATATGACTATTGAAGAAACTATTACTGCAGTTACGCTCAATGCGGCTAATGCCTTAAATATGCAAAAATCCGTAGGAAGTTTGGAGATTGGTAAAAAAGCGGATTTTTCAATTTTTGATACTACTGAATACTCTGATATTGTATATAACGTAGGCAAGAACCTAAATTCAATAACCATTAAAAACGGTAAAGTAATTTTTCAAAATAACGCAAACCGAAAATTCGATTAGAAAATATAAACAGGATACTATTTAAGTTTGGGATTTAATCATGTTTAACAGAACATTAGAGGATTTTCTTGACGATATTTCCGACGGTATAGTTGTAGGTCATTCGTTCAATATTGCTACTTTGTTAGGCGCCGTTTCAGCCAGTCTGGGCGAAATGGTTTGTTTTTTAGCAGACGAAGGCGGTTCTTATTCCGAAAAAGTGAAAGTTATTAACAGAATTAAACCACAATTAGAGCAATTTAAAACCTCATTTCAAAAACTAACCCCGGTTTTTAATGAGCACTATAAAAATCTCAAAATGGAGACCGGGAAGAATAAAGAATCCGGTTCAACATCCAAAGAAAAAATAGATTTTTTAAACACTGAAATTGCCGAATTATATATCGATCTTTTGAAATACAGCAATGAAGTTCTTGCTTTGATAAACTCAGTAAAAGATTTTGTAAAAACCAGTAACTTAACCGAGCTTTTAACTTCTTCCATATTATTAAAATCGCTTTCGGAAATCGGTTTTTTTAATCTTACCATTTATTTAAAATATTTGGATAAAAATACCCGGGAAAGAGTAAAAACAAGAGCCGATATGCTTTATTCCGATATATGCAAAAGTTCAGATTATTTAACTTCCACAATAAAACACAAAGTTGTATGAAAAAAATATTTGCAATTACAATTGCCTTTTTTATCACTTCCCTATTGCTACAAGCACAATTAAAACCTAAAATAAAATTAGGGATAGAAGTATTACAAGCGGAAAATTTTGATATTCTTAAAGGTAAAAAAGTGGGATTAATTACCAATCCCACCGGTGTTGACAGTAAATTGAAATCAACGATAGACATTTTATATAAGAACGTAAACCTTATTGCTTTATTTGGTCCCGAACACGGCGTCCGGGGTAATTTTGAAGGCGGAACCAAGATAAAAAATTATATCGATACATTAACAGGACTACCGGTTTACTCGTTATACGGAAAAAACAGAAAACCCACAAAAAGGATGCTGCAAAATATTGACGTACTTGTTTATGACATTCAAGATATCGGCTCGCGTTCCTATACTTTTATAAGCACAATGGGTTTGGCAATGGAAGCAGCCGCAGAGAATAACATAGAATTTGTCGTTCTCGACCGTCCGAATCCTTTAGGAGGTAACATCGTAGAAGGAAATTTAGTCGATAGTAATTTCGTATCGTTTATAAGCCGGTTTAACATTCCGTATATCTACGGTTTAACTTGCGGCGAACTGGCACGATTACTAAACAACGAAGAACTGTTACATAACGGTGAAAAATGCAAACTTAAAGTTGTACCAATGGAAGGTTGGAAACGGGAAATGATTTTCGGCGATACCGGTTTAATTTGGGTGCCCCCTTCTCCGCATATTCCTACTTGGCAAACGGCATTTTATTATGCAATGACCGGAATAATAGGAGAGTTGAGAAATGCGGTTTCCATTGGAGTCGGCTATACACTTCCTTTCAAAACGTTTGCAAACGAATGGATAAATGCGGTAAATTTATCAAAAGATTTAAACGATTTAAATTTAACGGGTGTGAAATTCAGAAGGATTTATTATGTTCCTTATTATGCAACAGGTAAAGGCAAACTTATGAGAGGTGTTCAAATACATATAACGGATTATTCCAAAGTCGAATTAATTTCTCTTCAATTTAGAATTGCCGCTGAACTGCATAAATTACAACCGCAATATGATCTTTTTAAGCTTGCAAGTAAAAATAACTTGTCGATGATGGACAAAGCAATGGGAACGGATAAAATAAGAAAAGTTTTATCAGTAAATTGGAATTACAGCGATATAATACCGTTATTAAATAAGGGCGTAAAAAAATTCAAAGAGATATCGAAAAAATATTATTTATATAACTGATAAATTAAAATTCTACTAACTATAATTTTGATTCTATAAAACTCAGCACTTCGTCAAGATTTTTTTTAGCCGATTCTTTCAATTCCTTGCATTTATTTCGCATATCACTGCGGAATTTTTCGTCCTCGATATCTTTCAAATTGATCAATACATTATAAATGCCGCCAAGCACTCCCGAGTACGCCATTTGTGCTCCCACACCAACATCCGTAATAGAATTAGGATTACCGTATTCAGCAACCGTAGCAGCCAAATTAATT
>JALSTI010000234.1 GCA_026983795.1 Melioribacteraceae bacterium | reverse complement strand
AATTCGGCGGCGTATGCGCCGGATACGTTGCGCGTATAGGCAGCGGTGTTACCGAATTTAAAGTTGGCGATAAAGTTTTTGGAATTGCACCGGGAAGTTTTGGCGATTTTGCAATTACTCATAAAAATTTATTAGCGCACAAACCTGGAAATCTTTCTTTTGATGAAGCGGCTACAATACCAATCACATTTTTAACATCATTTTATGCTTTAAACAAATTAGCCAATATAAAAAAGGGAGATAAAGTTTTGATCCATGCCGCTTCGGGAGGTGTTGGGCAAGCAGCTATTCAAATTTGTAAAAATGCCGGCGCTGAAATATTTGCTACGGCGGGGAATGATGAAAAAAGAAAATTTCTTAGTGATCAAGGAATAAATTATGTGATGGATTCTAGGTCAACGCTTTTTGCGGATGAAATATTAAAGATAACAGGTGGAGAGGGAATAAATGCAGTATTAAATTCTTTGAGCGGTGAGTTTATTGAAAAAGGATTATCGATTTTAAAAAACGGTGGAACATTTTTAGAAATTGGAAAGGTTAATATTTGGTCAGAAGAAAAAGTGAAGAATTTCAGAAATGATATTAAATATCATATTATTGCTTTGGATGATCTATCGAAGAATAAACCGGATTTAATAAATAATTTGATGAACGAGCTTGTTGGATTATTTGCCGACGGTAAATTAAAACCTTTGCCCAAAAAGGTGTTCCCGCTTCATGAAGCTAAAGAAGCGTTCAGGTTTATGGCTCAAACAAAGCATATTGGTAAGGTTGTTATAAATGTTAAAAACGAATCTAAACTGGATAATGATAGACTTGTGAGAGTTGAAATTAATCCCGGCGCCAATTATTTAATTACCGGCGGGTTCGGAAGTCTGGGAATGTTTACCGCCGGATGGTTAATTGAAAATGGGGCGAAAAATTTAATCTTGCTCGGAAGGCATAATCCCAATAAGGAGATTCTTGATGCCATCAAAGGATTTGAAACAAAAGGTGTTTCCATTTCAAAGGTTTTTGCGGATGTTTCAAATTATAAAGAAATTGAAAAATCGATATCAAGTCTTGTTAATAGTTCCGGGAAAACGATTAAGGGCATTTTCCATACGGCCGGTGTTTTAGAGGATTCAATAATACTTCAACAAAACCGGGATAAATTTGAGAAAGTCTTAACGCCGAAAGTTCTGGGTGCGTTAAATCTATTTAAAGCAGTTCAAAAAACTCAGCAAGTAGACTTTATGGTTTTCTTTTCTTCGTTAACGTCTTTGCTCGGCGCTGGCGGTCAGTCTAATTATGCCGTTGCTAATTCATTCCTGGACGGTTTTGCAGAGTACTTGATGGACAAAGGCATTAATGCTGTTAGTATTAATTGGGGACCGTGGAAAGATATGGGAATGAACAAGACGGCTAAAAACGATCAATCTCGGAATTATGGCATCTATTCAATTGATAAAACAATTGCCGGAAAGGCATTTGAACAATTAAAGAAAGGACTTCCTGCGAATATAGGAATATTTAATGCCGATTGGAATTCATTGGTAAAGAAAATTGATTCGACTTCACAGAAAGTATTTTTATCAAAACTTATTAACGGAAATAGTGAAGCAAAAGTTGAGGAGCAACAAGAAATCGTTTCTAAATTTATTGATGATTTAAAAGAAACCGTTGTTGAAGACAGGTTAGAGAAGGTAAGAAAATTTTTAGTTGACCAAACTAAAAGTGTTTTAGGGTTGGATCCGGATTATAATTTCGACGCTTCAAAAAATTTAAGTGAAATGGGTTTAGATTCTTTAATGGGTATTGAATTAAAAAATAAAATAGATAAAGCTATAGGCCGGAAATTGCCGGCAACATTGGTTTTTAATTATCCAACGATTAATGATATTAGTCAATATTTGCTTTACGAAGTATTGGATTTAGGCGAAAAAGAAAAACCGTCTGAAACCGGAAGCCCGGCTGACAATACGGCGCATGAAGATATGGAAGAGGTAATTAACGAACTTGAAAACCTTTCCGATGAAGAGGCTGAAGCGCTGCTATTGAAAAAATTAGATGATTCGATAGATAACTTATAGGGAAAAAAATGAGTGAATCTGAAAAAAGATTAGAAAATTTGTCTCCGCTAAAACGTGCTTTATTTGCCGTTGAAGAAATGCGGAAAAAATTGGAAAAACTTCAGAGTGAAAAATACGAACCGGTTGCTGTAATTGGTCTTGGCTGCCGTTTTCCTGAAGCTGAAGGTCCGCTTGAATTTTGGCGTCTCCTGGTAAACGGGACCGATGCCGTTTCCGAAGTTCCAAAAGATAGATGGGATATTGAAAAATTTTACGATCCCGAACCGGGCAAAAAAGGTAAAATGGTAACAAAATTTGGCGGGTTCATTAAAGATGTTGATAAGTTTGATCCTCAATTTTTCGGAATTTCACCCCGTGAAGCTAATAGTATGGACCCGCAACAAAGGCTTTTGCTCGAAATTGTTTGGGAAGCTATTGAATCCGCCGGCATTAAACCGTCTGCGTTAAGGAAAAGTAAAACCGGAGTATTTATCGGTATAAGTAATAATGACTATTCAAAAATTCCAAAAGACAGAATCTCCGAAATTGATCCTTATTCAGGTTCGGGCAATGCATTTAGTATTGCGGCAAACAGAATATCATACCTTTATGATTTTGAGGGACCAAGTATAGCGATAGATACTGCATGTTCTTCTTCTTTGGTCGGAATCCACATGGCAATACAAAGTTTAAGAAATAAAGAATCGGATATGGCTGTTGCGGGCGGAGTAAATTTAATATTATCGCCCGAATTGACAATTACATTTTCTCAAGCTCATATGATGTCTCCTTCGGGTCATTGTAAAACTTTTAGCGACGATGCCGACGGTTATGTAAGAGGAGAAGGAGGCGGGGTTGTTTTGCTTAAAAGATTATCTGATGCAATCCGCGATAACGATAATATTTTAGCTGTAATTAAAGGATCGGCGGTTAACCAGGATGGTAAAAGTAACGGACTAACCGCTCCAAATAGTTTTGCACAGAAGAAGGTTATTCTTGATGCCTTAAATAACGCAAGGGTTAAACCCGAAGATATTCAATTTATTGAAACCCACGGTACCGGTACAATATTGGGCGATCCTATTGAAGTACAAGCTCTCGGAATGGTTATGGAAGGCAGAAGTAAAGAGAATAAATGCTACTTGGGCGCGGTAAAAAGTAACTTGGGTCATCTGGAATCTGCCGCGGGCATTGCAGGATTTATAAAAACAGTTCTGTCTTTATATTTCAAACAAATTCCTGCTAATATTAATTTTAATAAAATCAATCCGCATATACCGCTTGACGAACTTCCGTTTGAAATTCCTACTAAAACAATACCTTGGGAAGTATCCGGAACAAAAAGGAGAGCCGGAGTCAGCTCGTTTGGTTTTGGTGGAACGAATGCTCACATAGTTCTTGAAGAATTCCTGCAGAAGGAAGTTGATCAAAGTTTAATTGATAGATCGAATCATTTGGTTTGTATTTCGGCAAAAAGTAATTATAGTTTAACCGCTACTGTTAATAAGCATTTGCAGTTTATTAAAGAAAATAAAAATATCAATCTTGGAGATTATGCTTTTAATGTAAACGCACGTAGGGAACATTTTGATAAACGGACGTATTTTATTGCCTCAAACTTTGATGAATTAATTGAGGAATATGAAAACTATTTATCGGAACCAATAATAACAACTATCCCTACGGGTGAACATAATAAAAAAATAGCCTTTCTATTTACCGGACAAGGTTCTCAATATTTTGGTATGGGAAAAAATCTTTATGAAACATCCCCGGAATTTCGAAAACATCTTGATGAATGTGATGAAATTTTAAAACCCATATTAAACAAATCAATAGTTTCGCTAATTTATTCGGATGAATCAAATGCAGGATTGATAAATCAAACCGAATATACACAGCCGTTATTGTTTGCTATTGAATATTCCATGGCAAAATTGTGGATGTCCTGGGGAATAATTCCAGACTACTTAATCGGACATAGTGTGGGAGAATACGCGGCGGCTTGTATTTCCGGTGTTTTGAACCTCGAAGATTCACTCCGGTTGATTGCAAAACGCGGAAGCTTGATGCAGCTGCTTCCAAAGAACGGCGATATGGCGGTAATTTTTAAAGATTTAAATTACGTAGTTAATAAAATAAAAGCTTATGAAAATGAAGTATCCGTTGCAGGTATTAATGGTCCTGAAAATATTGTAATATCAGGTAAAAAAGAATTTATAGAAAAAATATTAGAGGATATAAAAGCGGATAATATCGACTATAGAAAATTAACCGTTTCGCATGCTTTTCATTCACCTTTAATGGACCCAATTTTAGATGAATTTGAATCTTTTGCCGCTTCCTTTAACTATAGAAAACCCAACATCCCAATAATTTCTAACTTAACAGGAGAAGTGATTTCACAAAATGACTTAGTTGATGCTAAATACTGGAGGAATCACATCAGAAATTCCGTTAGATATGAACCGGGAATTAGAAAATTGGAATCTTTGGGTTGCAATATTTTTGTTGAGGTGGGACCAAATCCCGTTCTTATTGGAATGGCTAAAAGAATTATCGGAAACAATAATTTTACTTGGCTGCCTTCATTAAAAAGAAAAAATAACGATTGGGAAATACTATTAAAAAGTATCGGCGAACTTTATTTAACAGGTTTTGAAATTAATTGGAAAAAATTTGACAACGATTACTTTAGAAAATTTGTTTGGTTGCCGAATTATCAATTTATTAAAGAAAGATATTGGTTTCACGAAGACACAGAACAATATCAAGAAGTTGAAATTAAAGATGAAAACTTTGAAGAAAAAGAAGACTATGAGAAAATACATAACGATTTAATCTCATTAAATGGTGAAGAACAATATAATTTTTTAATTGATATTATTAGAACTAAAATAAGTAAGGTTTTAAGGTTACCCAAAAGAAAAATTGATATTGATAAATCCCTTACAAGTTTGGGATTGGATTCTATTATGGCGATGGAATTAAATTCCAAACTTAATTTGATTTTAGGTTTTAGCATACCGGTTGCAAAACTTATTGAAGGACCTTCTATAAAAGATTTGTCATCGTTTATTGCCAGAAAAATAAACAGCAAAACATCAGAAATTTACCCGAAAGTATATAGAAGAGGAAGTGATTCGGGAGAATTTCAGCTTTCTTATGGTCAAAGGGCTATGTGGTTTCAACATCAAATGGCACCTGACAGTATTTTTAATCCGTCATACGCGGCAAGAATCAGAAATGAAGTTGATGTTGATTTGTTAAGAAAATCTTTTGAGATAGTTCTTAAACGCCATCCTCAGTTACGTGCTAATTTTAAATTCAAAAACGGAAAACCAGTTCAGTTTATAAGAGATGATTACACTGACTTTTTCAAATATGAAAGCTTAGAAGATTTAAGTATTGATGAAATTAAACAAAGATTGAACAATGACGCTAAAATGCAATTTGATTTGGAAAAAGATCAATTGTTCAAAGTGCATTTATATAAAATAGAAGATCGTGATTTTCTAATCCAACTTATTGCTCATCATATTGTTGTGGATATGTGGTCTCAAGCTGTGATTGTTAGTGAAGTGGAAAAACTGTATGCTTCCAATCTGGACGAATCTAAATTAAATCCGGTTCAGTTTCATTATACCGATTACGTTGCTTGGCAATCGGAACTTTTAGCGGGTGAAACCGGGAAAAAGATATGGAAATACTGGGAGGAAAATTTAAAAGGTGAATTACCAGTATTGGATTTACCGACAGATAAACCCCGACCTGCCGTTCAAACTTTTAACGGGTTGTCTAAAACTTTATTGATAAATGATAAATTAACCGAAAAAGTTAAAAAACTAAGCAAGCAAACTAATTCAACATTGTTTGTTACTTTGTTATCGGCGTTTAAAGTATTGTTAAGTAAATATTCGGGACAAACAGATATAATTGTCGGAACGCCAACAACAGGCAGGTCGGTAGGCGAATTCGAGAATATTGTCGGCTATTTTGTAAACCCCGTGGCAATACGAACGTTGTTAAAACCAACATATTCATTTAAACAAATTGTTGCAGAAGTCCAGAAGTCATCTATCAATGCAATAGATCATCAAGACTATCCTTTTAATCTTATAGTTGAAAAAATTCAACCGGAAAGAAATGTAAGTATTTCTCCTATTTTTCAAGTGATGTTTGTATTTCAAAAAGCTCAGCTTTTGGATGAACAAGGTCTAACCGATTTAGCTATCGGCGATGAGAGTCTGACTATGAAATTGGGCGGTCTGCCTTTGGAATCGGTAAAAATTGAAGATAACAAAGCTCCTTTTGAAATTACATTTATAATGGCCCAAACTGCCAAAGGTCTTGGTATTACGGTTACTTATAATTCCGATTTATTTTCGTCAAATACAATTGACAGAATGCTTAACCATTATAAAACTATTTTAAATAAAGTATGTGATAATATTAATATTACCCTGAATGAAATTGATCTTTTGAGTGACGAAGATAAAGAAATAATACTAAAAAATTGGAATGATACCAGCGTTCCGAAATTAAAATTTGACAGTATAATTGAGTGGTTTGAACATCAAGTTGAAATTAATCCCGGTAAAATTGCATTAACTTTCGGCGGAAAAAATTTGACCTATTTTGAACTCAATCAAAAGGCTAATCATTTGGCTCATTATTTAATTAAAAAGGGAGTGAAAAAAGACCAGCTAATTGGAATATGTATGGAGCGATCTTTTGAAATGATTATAAGTTTGCTGGCGATTATGAAGGCGGGAAGCGCGTACGTGCCTATTGATTGCGAATACCCGCTTGATAGAATTAATTATATAGTAAATGATTCGGAAGTAACTTACTTAATAACCAAAAAGAAAAACAAGGAGAAATTAGCTCTTCCTGATGAAACACTTATTTTATTGGATGTAGAGAAGAGTGAAATTGATAACGAAAGCGATATAAATCCAAATATAAAATTATCTAAAAATAACCTCGCTTATTCTATTTATACTTCAGGCTCAACCGGAAAACCGAAAGGAGCACTGATAACTCATGGAAATATAATTAATTTGACTTACACGCAAATACAAAAATTTGAAATAAATACCGAAAGTAGAATTTTACAATTTGCATCGTTTAGCTTTGACGCATCTGTATCAGAAATCTTTACGGCTCTGCTTAGCGGAGCGGAATTGCATTTGGTAAAATCGGAAGACCTGCTTTCGGCATCTTCATTGATAAATATTTTACGAAGTGAGAAAATAACAACATGTACATTGCCGCCTTCATTACTAAAAGCACTTCCAGCAGAACAAATTGATAACTTGAAAGTATTAATTTCTGCAGGCGAGGAGTGTACGCCGGAGATTTATTCGAAATGGGGAAATAACAGAACATTTATTAATGCATACGGACCAACTGAAACTACTATCTGCGCTTCTGTTTGTAAGGTTAACAATTCTTACGCTCAAAAAATACCGATTGGCAAACCAATTGATAATGTTCAAATTTATATACTTGATGAAAATTTGAATGTAGTTCCAGTCGGAATCCGCGGCGAAATTTATATTTCCGGAGAAGGTGTTGCAAGAGGTTATAAAAATAGACCCGACTTGACCGCTGAGAAGTTTTTGCCTAATCCGTTCAGTGGATTGTCAGGTTCAAGAATGTATAGAACCGGCGATATGGGAAAATATTTGCCGGATGGCAAGATTGTATTTTTGGGTAGAATGGATCATCAAATTAAATTCAGAGGTTTCAGGATTGAACTTAGTGAAATTGAATATCAATTAATGAAGCATCCTTCGATTAAACAAACGTATGTTGAAGCAAGAAAATCTAAAAACGGTGAACACAAATTGGTTGCTTATTATGTGACTATACAGGGTTCTAATGGTATAGATATTGAGTTGAAAACATTTCTTAAAAAATATTTGCCGGAATATATGGTGCCAAGTTATTATATAAATCTAAAAGAAATTCCAATAAACTCAAATGGTAAGGTAAGTAAAAAAGCATTGCCGGATCCATTTTTAATCAAACGTCCCGGTGAATTAATTAGTCCTGCTACTCATACCGAAAAGGTTTTAGCTTCAATTTGGTCGGAGGTCCTTGGAATTGAAAATATAGGTTTGGATGATAATTTCTTCGAATTGGGCGGACATTCGCTGAATGTAATTCAAATACAAACAAAAATAAAAGAAAAGTTTAATAAGGAATTATCAGTTGTTGAACTATTCAAATATCCTACTATAAAATCGTTTTCCAAATTTTTAAGTAATGAAAGCATCGAGTTGGAAACTAAGAAAGTTAAAATTGACAGGGCCAATAAACAAAGAAATAATTTGGCTTTGCAACAGCGAAGAATGAAACTTAACGGGAGAACCAAATGAGTAATGCCGCACTTAAAGAAAAATATGACGGTTTGGAAATAGCAATAATTGGTATTGCAGGTAAATTCCCCGGTTCTAAAACAATCGATGAGTTTTGGGAAAACCTGAAGAACGGAAAAGAGTTAATTTCATTTTTTAGTGATGATGAATTAAGAGAAGAAGGAATAGACAGTAGACTTATAAATGATCCGAATTATGTAAAAGCCAGGGCGATTATAGAAGATGCGGATAAATTTGATGCAAACTTTTTCGGATTCTTTCCGCGGGAAGTTGAAATACTTGATCCGCAACAAAGAATATTTTTGGAATGCTCTTGGGAAGCTTTGGAAGATGCCGGTTACAATCCGGAAAATTATAAAGGATTAATAGGTGTTTTCGGCGGCGTTGGAATGAATTCGTATCTTTTTTCTTTCCTCAATTCTACCGATAAAGTAATTGGTCCTTCGGAAGGTTATCAACTTTCCATAGGAAATGAAAAAGATTTTTTAACGTCTCGGGTTTCTTATAAACTTAATTTGCGTGGACCCAGTTTGGATGTTCAAACG